>NZ_CALHQO010000303.1:0-7931 GCF_938036635.1 uncultured Leptotrichia sp. | reverse complement strand
GTGTATAATATATACATATAAAATTTAGGAGGATAAAAAATGGCAGGAAATATTTTAGGAACAACAGTTTATTATGATGCTGACTGTGATTTGAGTAAATTGGAAGGTAAAAAAATTACTGTATTGGGGTATGGTTCACAAGGGCACGCACATTCTTTAAACTTAAAAGAAGGTGGATTTGATGTAACTGTTGGACTTAGAAAAGGTTCAAAATCTTGGGATGAGGCTACTGAAGCAGGATTTACAGTAAAAGAAACTGCAGATGCTGTAAAAGGTGCAGATATAGTTATGATTTTGATTCCAGATGAAATTCAGGCTGATGTATATGCATCTGATATTGCACCAAACTTGAAAGAAGGAGCATATATCGCATTTGGACACGGATTTAACATTCATTTTGGGAAAATTGTTCCAAGAGAGGATATAAGCGTATTTATGGTTGCACCAAAAGGACCTGGACACTTGGTAAGAAGAACTTTCCAAGAAGGAAGCGGAGTACCTTGTCTAGTAGCTGTTTACCAAGATGCTAAAGGAGATACAATGGAAGTTGCTAAAGCATGGGCATCAGCTATTGGTGGAGGAAGATCAGGAATCCTTGAAACTACATTCAAGCAAGAAACAGAAACAGATTTATTTGGTGAACAAGCTGTATTATGTGGTGGAGTAGTAGAACTTATGAAAGTAGGATTTGAAGTATTGACAGAAGCTGGATATGATCCTGTAAATGCTTACTTTGAGTGCTTACACGAAATGAAACTTATCGTAGACTTGATTTATGAAGGTGGATTGGCAACAATGAGAAGCTCAATTTCAAACACTGCTGAATATGGAGATTACATCACAGGACCAAAAATTATAACTGCTGAAACAAAAGAAGCTATGAAACAAGTATTAGCAGATATCCAATCAGGTAAATTTGCAAATGACTTCTTAGCAGACTCAAAAGCAGGACAACCATTCTTAAAAGAAAAAAGAGCAGAATTTGCAAATCACGGTGTAGAAAAAGTTGGGGCTGAATTAAGAAAACTTATGCCTTGGATTAAAAAATAAATTATATTAAAATCCTTAATTTTAAAGGAATATAGCGATTGTCCATTTTGCTGAAAGGAGCAAAACTGTTTAAACTGATTTAAAAAGATTAAAATCAGTAAAATATAGTAAATAAAAGTACAATTTAGAATTTTAGCAGTCTTTTAAATAAGGCTGCTATATTTTTGATTATAAAGACTTTTTAAAAATGAAGGAAATAAAAATGGGAAAATTAATAATTATAGAAGGTACAGATGGAAGTGGAAAACAGACTCAGACAGAATTACTTTATAAAAAATTAAAAGAAATAAAAGGAGACGAAAAAGTAAGAAAAATATCTTTTCCAAATTATGAAAGCAGAGCTTCTGAGCCTGTAAAAATGTATCTTGCAGGTGAATTTGGAAAAACAGCGGAAAGTGTCAATGCTTATGCGGCTTCTGTACTTTATTCGGTTGACAGGTTTGCTTCATTTAAGACTGAATGGGAAGAGTTTTACAATAATGGGGGAATTGTGATTAGCGATAGATATACAATTTCAAATATGATTCATCAAGTTCCTAAAATATCTGATAAATCTGAACGTGAAATATATTTGAGCTGGCTAATAGACTTGGAATGGAGAAAAATAGCAATCCCAGAGCCAGATGTTGTATTTTTTTTAGATATTCCGTTTGAGTTTAGTCAAAAACTTATGAAAAACAGGGAAAATAAAATAACTGGAGAAAAAGAGAAGGATATTCACGAAAAAGATAAAAATTACTTGAAAAATGCCTATGAAGTAGCAAAAGAATTGTCAGTAAAATATAAGTGGAATGTAATTTCCTGCGTTAAAGATGACAAATTAAGAACGATAGAAGATATAAATGATGAAATGCTAAAAATATCGCTGGAAAATATATAATTGATTCAAATTTTATAAAATAAAATTTTTTAAGTAAAAATTTGTTAAAAGAAATCAAAAATAGAAAAGAAAAAATATATAAAAAGAAATCAAATTGTGATATAATATTGTTTGGAATATAATAACAAATAAGGAGAGGGTATAATGGCTAGAAAAAAAGCTGAAGAAAAAGAAAAGGATGATAAAGCGTTAAGCGAAAAGGAGAAAATGCTTGACTTGGCACTAAAGCAGATTCAGAAGGATTATGGTGACGGTGCTGTAATGAAACTTGGTGAAAATCAGAAAATGAATATAAGGGCTATTTCTACAGGAAGTTTAAATCTAGATATAGCGCTTGGAATTGGTGGGGTACCAAGAGGAAGAATTGTTGAGATTTATGGAGCGGAATCTTCAGGGAAAACAACACTTGCACTTCATATTATTGCGGAAGCTCAGAAGGCTGGAGGAACAGTGGCATTTATTGATGCGGAACATGCTTTAGATCCAGTTTATGCAAAGGCTCTTGGAGTAAATATTGATGAACTTTTAATTTCACAGCCTGATACAGGAGAGCAGGCACTTGAAATTTCAGATATGCTTGTAAGAAGTGGAGCAATGGATGTAATTGTTGTCGATTCAGTTGCGGCGCTTGTTCCAAAAGCTGAAATTGAAGGAGAGATGGGCGATCAGCAAATGGGGCTTCAGGCAAGGCTTATGTCAAAAGCACTTAGAAAATTGACTGGAAGTATCTCAAAATCTGATACAGTTATGATTTTTATTAACCAAATAAGAGAAAAAATTGGAGGATTTTCATTTGTTCCAGGAGTGCAGACAACGACTTCAGGAGGACGTGCTTTAAAATTCTTTTCAACTGTAAGAATGGAAGTAAAAAGAGTAGGTTCTGTTAAGCAGGGAGACGACGTTATTGGAAGTGAAGTTGTAGTAAAAGTTACAAAAAATAAAGTTGCACCGCCATTTAAAGAAGCTAAATTTAATGTTATGTACGGAACAGGAATTTCTAAAATTGGGGAAGTACTTGATGCAGCGATTAATCTTGGAATTGCTTCAAAAAGTGGAGCATGGTTCAGTTATGGAGATGAGCGTTTAGGACAGGGACGTGTAAATGTTGAAAATATGCTAAAGGAAAACAAGGAAGTGTATGAAAGGCTTGAAAAGCAAGTGCTTGATGCTATTCGTCCAAAACAGGAAACAGAGCAACTAAAAATAGTAGAAACTGTTGAATCTGAAAATACTGAAAATAAAGAAGCAGAAACAGATGAAGATTAATAAAATTTATCGGAATAAGATATATCTTGATACTGAGGAAATTATGGATATAAGTCCTCTTATCAGGCAAAAATATGATTTAAAGGTAAATGACAATATTGAGAGGTTTTATGATGAGATTTCGTATGAAGCCTCTCTTGAAAAAGGGATTTTTCTGATTTCATTAAAAGACAGGACAAAAAAAGAAATACGGTTAAAGCTGGAAGAAAAATTTAGAAACAAGTCAGCTATTTTACAGGCAATAGAGAAGTTGGAAGAACTAGGGTATCTAAATGATCTAAATTATGCTATTTCATATATTGAAGGCAGAACTTATGGGAAAAATCGTATTTCCTACAACCTTTTTCAAAAAGGAATTGATAAAGTCACAGTTGAAAAAGCTTATCTGGTTTTAGCTGAGGAAAAAGAAGACAATGTCGATGACACAAAGTTAGAAAAATTAATTGAAAAAAATAGTAAAAAGATTAATATAAATAATGAGAGGGAAGAAAAAAAATTAAAGGAAGAACAGAAATTTATACAGTATTTAGCAAGACAAGGTTTTTCCCTTGACAAAATTTTTAAAAAGCTGAAAGAATATAAAGAAAATTATGAATAACGGTAAAGGAGGAAAATCGTATGAGAACGATATTTTACCATCTTGTGTTAGTTGGAACTTTTATTTATGGAAGTTTTGTTCATATATGGTATCTAATATTCAATAAAGGCGAAAAAAGATATAGATATGTATGCCGAGTAGCCAAAAATTGGGGAAAAAATCTAATTTGGGGAGCCGGAAGCAAAGTAAAAGTTATTTACAAGAATGGCAGTGAAGAAGAAATAAAAAAAATACGAGACACAAAAGAAGCAGTTATATTAATCTCAAATCATCAAAGTAATGTAGATATTCCTGCATTATTAGGATATTTGCCACTTGATTTTTCTTTTATTGCAAAAAAGGAAATGAAAAAATGGCCTGCAATTGGACGTTGGATGCGTTCCTTTGACTGTATATTTTTGGATAGAAAAAATGCAAGACAGGGAATGAAGGATATGAAAGATGCGATAAGTAAAATAAAAAAAGGACATTCTTATGTAATTTTCCCTGAAGGAAGCAGAAGTGAGGATGGTACAATTGGTGAATTTAAAAAAGGAAGTTTTAAACTTGCAACGGATACAGATGCAAGAATTTTACCAATCACAATTATTGGAACTTATGAAGTGCAAAGCCGTAAAAGTTTAAAGGTAACGCCAAATAAAAATATAAAAATTGTTGTGGATAAACCAGTGGATTTAAAATCTATGTCAAGAGAAGAAAAAAAGGAAGTTCACAACATTGTAAATAAAATTATAAAAGATAATTATACAGAAGAAAAAAATCTTTAGATGGGGGTAAGTATACCCCTATTTTGCGTAAGAAAGGAGAGTGATACAATGAAAGTATTTTTAGCGACAAAAAATAAGGGAAAAATAAAAGATTTTGAAAAATTGACAGAAGGGATGGATTTGGAAGTTGTAACGATTTTAGATGGGCTTGATATTCCTGATGTTGTGGAGGATGGAGAAACTTTTGAGGAAAATTCACGAAAAAAGGCAAAGGAAATTGCAGATTATACAAATATTGTAACAATTTCAGATGATTCAGGGCTTTGTGTAGATGCTTTAGATGGAGGACCTGGAGTTTATTCGGCAAGATTTGGAGGAGAAAATGCGACTGACAGCGAAAAGAACCAAAAAATGCTGGAACTTCTGAAGGATGTGAAAAAAGAAAATAGAAAAGCACATTTTGTATCTGTTGTAAGTATTGCCTTTCCAAATGGGGAAATTCATTCATTTCGAGGAGAAATAGAAGGAGAAATTTTGTTTGAAGCAAGAGGTAACAATGGATTTGGCTACAATCCAATTTTTTATTCGTATGAGCTAGGAAAATCATTTGGAGAAGCAGATGACGAAGAAAGAAAAAGTGTGAGCCATCGGGCAAGAGCATTTAGAAAGCTCATTGCATCAGGACTTCTGGAAGAAAAATAAATATTAATTGTTTTTCAGACCAAAAAATAGATTTAGGTAAATTATAAATTTTGATTTCAGTTTTTAGTATTGTTTGTTAAATAAAAAAAGGCTGGAAAGGAGCTGTTTATTATGGAAATTACTAATGAAAAAATTGAACTTAATGGATTAATTCACAAGGGAGTGGATAAAATTCTGATATTAATGGCGATATTGTCTATTGTTTATGGTATAGCATTTACTTTGCTGGAAAAAATTCCAGTTGCAAGGACAATTTCAGCATTTTTGCCAGTTGTTGCCATTGTTGTCTGGATTTTGTTTATTTTTTTGAGAATTGACAAGTTAAAAGTTGAAAATGGAGTGGTTTCATTAAATGGAAAAAATTTGGATAGTAAAAATACGACAGGATACATGGATAAATATGTGGGAACACCAAGAATACATTTGACAGTTAACGGAGAAAAAATATTATTCGAACCATATGTAAACCGTTACAGCAGAAGCGACACTTCTAATAAAATCACAGCAATTGGATTTTTCCTAAAAGAGAAAGGAATACCTGAAATACAGTATCAAAAAATTTATCGTAAAATCCTGCTTTTGAGATTAGTTATCCTTTTAGGAATAATGGCTCCATTAATAATAACAGTTTAGGAATTTGTCAAGGAGAGCAAAACTAAAAAAATGTTAGTAAATTTGGAAATAAATAGGGAAAATCTAAAAAGGAACTTGGAAAAAATACGTTCTATAAATAAAAATATCGTTTGTGTAATTAAAGATAATGCTTATGGGCTGGGAATTGAAAATATTTTTCCGATATTGCTAAAAAATAATTGTAATTACTTTGCGGTGGCATATATTGAGGAAGCGATAAAAATTCGTAAAATTCTAAAAAAATTTGAAAAAGAAAAAAAACTAAATTTTTTGGAAAATAAAAAAATAAAGATAATGGCACTTAATTATATTGAGCCTAAAAATTTAAAATATGTGATAGAAAATAATGTTGAACTTACAATTTTTAATTTTTCACAATTATCAGATTACTTAAAAATTTTGGATAAATCCTTTGAAAATACAGTTTTGAAAATCCATATAAAAGTAAACAGTGGAATGAACAGGCTTGGATTTAATGAAAATGAGATTTTGGAATTAATTGAAAAAATAAAAAAATATGAAATAAATTCTAAAAATAACAAACTGAAAATAATCTCTATTTTTTCTCATATTTCAGACACGGAAAATCAAATTGAAACTGAAAAGCAAGTTGAGAAATATCAAAATATTTTAAAAATATTTGACAAAAATAATGTAAAATACCAGTACAAACATTTGCAGGCAAGTCCGTTGCTTTTTAAATACGGAGAAAAATACAATTATGATTTCGCACGTGTGGGAATGGCGCTTTATGGAATGGAGCCTTTATCTTATGATATGGGATTATTAGACGTTATAACAGTAAAATCACAAATTATAAACATAAGAAATGTGAAAAAAAATGATAAAATTTCTTATGGAAGTAAAGGCATTGTAAACAGAGACTCTAAAATAGGCATTGTATCAATAGGCTATGCACACGGATTTCAAAAACAAATTGAAAATTCAGAAGAAGCGTATGTCTTGGTAAATGGAAAAAAGGCAAAAATTGTTGGAGAAATTTGTATGGATATGATTTTTATTGATTTAACGGATATAGAAAATGTGGAAGTGAATGAGGAAGTTGTGGTTGTTGGGAGTCAGAAAAATGTTGAAAATGAAATTACTGAAAAAATAACGTTGAGGCAAGTAGCAAAGTGGGCTGGGACAATACAGGATGATGTGTTGACTAAGTTTTTGGGAATAAAAAAAACAGTAAATTGATTTGGATTTGAATTTTTTTATATTTATGTCACGCGAATTACTAATGAAAAGAGGGTTAGATGCCAAGTGAAAATGTGAAATGGAAACGGGAAAGCATTATAATGAAATGGACTGAAGTCGGATTTTTTCATGAAGATTTAGGCGATTAGATTTATAATGACAGGTATGAAATAGAGATGATTCAAATTATGAAAAAAGATAAGGCTGTATTTTGGGGTAAAGAATATAATTTAAAGTGGAGAAATTATTATGGAGAAAACAAAAATGAGGAGAAATACAACTGGGAACTCAGTAATTGTGAGAATGTTTACTTACGTAGATTTAGAAATATGATTTATACTGTTCCAAATTATCTTGAGGCACACGAAAAACATTATTTTTTCACATCTATGGGATTTACTGTGGAAAATATGAAACTGATATATTCTAATAAGGAAATATTGGAAATAGAGATTTTGACACTAAAGGATGTTATTTATCAATGGTTATTTACGAGTCATTACAGTGATGATTTTATAAATAATTTGAAAGAATATGCAAGTGCATTAATAAATCAGATTTATTTTGTTGATGATGAAAGAATAGATGAGAATATTGACAAAAATTTTAGAAAAATAGTTAATTTGGAAGAAAAAGAAGTAAAACTTGAAAAAATAGATATTTCTAAATTTGAAACGGTTGATGTATATTTAGAAAATGGAACAGTTTGGAAGGCATTTTTACGAAAGAATGAAAAGTTATATTTAAATACGGATGTTGATGTCAGCATTCGGATATTGTAGAGAATTTTGAAATAAAATTTAAAGATTAGAATAATTTAGATTAAATAATAAATTTTTTTAATTTCAAGAGAAAACTTTATTAGAAAAAAAACTAGAATCATGGTTTAAGT
>NZ_CALHQO010000302.1:0-1441 GCF_938036635.1 uncultured Leptotrichia sp. | reverse complement strand
TGAAACAGCATTTGCAATGTTGTATACCAAATTTGTCAAAACAGGAATCTTCACACTGGAACAATTATTACAATGGATGAGTATTAATCCTGCTGAAAAATTTGGAATGGAAGATGCCGGAGAATTATTACCAGGAAAGAGTGCAGACTTAGCAATCTTTGATTTAAATAAAGAATATGTCATAAAAGAGGAAGATTATTTATCTAAGGGAATAAATACACCTTTTACAGGCGAAAAAGTGTATGGTCAAACAGTTTTAACTATGGTAGATGGGCAAAAAGTATACCAAAAGGAGGAAAAATAATGAAATGTTTTTATCATCATGATAAAGATGCCCATGTTATATGTAAAAACTGTAACAAGGCGATCTGTACCGACTGTACAGTAGATATAAGAGGAGAAATGTACTGTCCTGACTGCTTTAGTAATTTAATTGCCTATCAGGAAAAATATTTATCAAAATTAAAAATGGTTTACATTGTAGGTGGAATCATAGCAGCTGTCGTATTTTTCTCATTTGTTGGGAAGAATTTTGAAGGGGCATTGCTTCTGGCTATATGGTTTGGAAGTGCTCCAATAGGCTTATTTGCTTCAAAAAATGCACCGAGTCCATACGTACCAGTTTCTATGGAAGGATTAGGAAAACTATTGCTAATGAAATTAGGAATAGCCCTTATTCTTGGACCAGTTTTTGCAATAATTTCAATCTTTAATTATTTAAATACATCAAAGACTGTTCAAGAAAATAAGGCTTTACTTGAACAAATAATGAGTCATCAAGCAAGATAATCACGAAAATTTAGTTTTTATAGTACTCTATATTATCGTGTATTTCATAAAAATTTTAACTTTTAATATTTTTATGTCAAAAAATCAATAATGAAGGAGATTAATATGAAATCTAACGAATACAGTTACATAAAACTATGTTATTTAGTAAAATATGTCTTTATTGCTATTTTTGTTATAAGGGCATTAATTCTTAGCATGTTTTTTGGAAAAGCAATGAATGAACTGATGATAATGGTTGGTATTTATTCTGTTATTATTTTTTTCATTTTTAAAGGATGGTTTGAAATTGAAGGTTTAATAATAATGAGAGAGTTGAAAAGAAGAACAGATAAATTACCCATTCCAAAGGAAAATATCTTTAACTGGAATAACAAAGGCGAAGTTGGAATATTTTTTACCGATCCTGAAAAAGGGACATTTTGGTTTTGCAGCAACCAGACAGACTACAACTTATACGTTTATCCAATAATGGAATTTAACATATACGAAAACAATACTCTAATCTTTTTTGAAAAAATAGCAGGCGATTGCGATTTACAAAAATTCAAAGTTTTTAAACCAGTACAAACATATTAAAAAACAGAAAGGAATAATTTTAAATATGAAAAAAATCATAACTTTATTTATATTACTGGCATTATTTACCGTA
>NZ_CALHQO010000301.1:0-1100 GCF_938036635.1 uncultured Leptotrichia sp. | reverse complement strand
CGTTCCTTTATAATGGACTTTTTCACTTTTGCAATCTTTAATCCAAATGCAATATTGTCAAACACAGTCATGTAGCGAAATAACGCATAATTCTGAAAAACAAAGCCAATTCCCCTTTTGCTTGGAGAAATGTTATTTACAACTTTTCCGTCAATTATAATCTCCCCAGCATCAGGTGTTTCCAGTCCCGCAATCATCCGTAAAATTGTGGATTTTCCACTTCCGCTTGGTCCTAGCAAAGCCACCAGCTTTCCTTTTCTAATGCCTAAATTTATATTGTCTGACGCTTTGTAGCTATTGTACATTTTGTTAATATTTTTTAGTTCCACATACATTCATCTACCACGCCCTTTCCATATCAGCTTTACGGAAATCATTGAAATCAACCACTTCAAGTTCAAATTCCTTGTATTTCTCTATCAGCTCAATAAACCTTTCCTCATGTACAAACTCCTCAAATTCAATGTTTTCCTCTTTTATGATATTTGCAATGTCCTCAAGGAAATATGGAATTTTACTTGCCTTTATTTCTCCCACGATTTCATTCAGCTTAACAGTTTTACCTGTAAATTCTCCTCTTGCAAAAATTGCAAAGTATTCTCCGTCTTTTTTTCTTCTTCCGCTAAATCCAAGTTTTGCTATCTGCGGTGTTGCACAGGAATTTGGACATCCAGCAATTTTTATTTGTGGCAAATAATTTGTAAGCTCCCTTTTTTCCTCATTTTCAAAATATTTAAAAATATAGTCCAGTATCGGCGGAGTATCTAAAATTCCAACATTACAAGTTGTACTTCCAATGCAAGAATATGAGTTGAAAAATTCATTTCCGCCATAATATTCTTCCATAATTTCTTTTAATTTTAATACATCTTCTTTTTTAAGTCCACGAACCAAAATACTTTGAAAACTTGTAAGTTTCAATTCAACTTTATAATCAAGGCTTTTTACAAACTTAATTAATTTTTCTCCATCTTCCTTATAAACATTTCCTCTTGCAGGTCTTAAATAATATCCATATTCTCCCTTATACTTTCCAGCCACAATATTTCTGTCGCTTTTTACAAATTCATCATTTTTAATGCTTTCATCTGTATTTTCTT
>NZ_CALHQO010000300.1:0-1305 GCF_938036635.1 uncultured Leptotrichia sp. | reverse complement strand
GGTAGAATAAAAAATTGAGAAAGAAGGAGAGTATATGTCAAGTATTATAATTCCAAAAAATTATGATTCCAAATACGGAATTATGGAAACAGAAATTGCCATAAAAGTGGCGAAAGACTGCTTTGAGAGAGAACTTGCAAAAGCATTGGATTTAACAAGAATTTCAGCACCTATGTTTGTCAGAAAGTCTGCTGGGATTAATGATAATCTAAATGGAGTCGAACGTCCTGTGGCTTTTGAAATGAAAGAAATGCCAGATACTACATTGGAAATTGTGCATTCACTTGCAAAATGGAAAAGAATTGCATTAAAGCAGTATGGTGTAGAGGCTGGAAAAGGTATTTACACAGATATGAATGCAATTAGAAGAGATGAAGATTTGGATAACACTCATTCAATTTACGTGGATCAATGGGACTGGGAAAAGGTTGTCTCAAAAGAGGATAGAAATTTAGAGTTTTTAAAAGAAACTGTAAAAAAAATCTATCAAGTCTTTTTAAATACAGAAAAAGAATTGACAGATAAATTTAGTAAATTTGAAAAATTTTTACCAAAGGAAGTAACTTTTATAACTTCACAAGAATTAGAAAATTTATATCCTGAATTGACTCCAAATGAAAGAGAAGAAAGATTTGCAAAAGAAAATGGCGCAGTATTTATTATGCAAATTGGAAAAATGTTAAATTCTGGACAAAGACATGATGGGCGTGCTCCAGATTATGATGATTGGGAACTAAATGGAGATTTGATTATGTGGAATCCAGTTCTCGATAGTTCATTAGAATTATCGTCAATGGGAATTCGTGTAGATAAAAAGGCGCTAGAACGTCAATTGAAGGAATTGAACTTAGAAGAGCGAAAAAATCTTGATTTTCATAAAATGCTTTTAAATGATGAATTACCGTTAACAATCGGTGGAGGAATCGGACAGTCGAGAATTTGTATGTTCTTGTTACAAAAAGCACATATTGGAGAAGTTCAGGCTTCTGTTTGGACTCCTGAAATCGTAAAAAAATGTAAAGAAAATGGAATTAATCTTTTATGGTATTAAGATAAAAAAGAAAAAAGTGAATTACTAATTAATCTTAGTTTTTCACTTTTTATATTGTTTTTATTTTTTTATAAATTTATGATAAATCCAGTCAACTATAATAGCTATTGCATTATCCCCAGATACATTTGCCGCTGTTCCAAAGCTGTCCTGTGTTATATAAAGAGCGATTAGAAGCGAAGCTAAAGGACTGTTTGCAGCGATTCCGACCATTCCTAGAAATGGAAGTGCTGACATTATTGCTCCTCCAGGTG
>NZ_CALHQO010000299.1:0-2483 GCF_938036635.1 uncultured Leptotrichia sp. | reverse complement strand
ATATATTATAATTATTAAAACATAAAATTAATAAATATCAATTTTTAATAAAAGAAAAGGATATGAAAGAAAAGAGGGAAATTATGAAAAAAAAATATACTATTGCAGTATTAATACTGATTTTAGTATTTAGCTGTGGTAAAAAAGATAAAAAGACACAAAATTCTCAAAGCAAGCCGAAGATTGAAAATATACAGGATGATAAGCTTAAGGAATTAACGAAAAAAGCTGAAAAAGGAGATGTGTCGGCACAGACTGAACTTGGAGAAATGTATCTTCATGGAAATGGAGTAAAAGTAGATTACAAAAAATCTATGGAGTGGAGTAAAAAAGCTGCTGAAAAAGGAAGCTACCGTGCAATGACTAACATCGGAATTCTTTATTTTGACGGACTTGGTGTAGAAAAAGACTATAAAAAGGCTTTTGATTCATTTTCAAAGGCGACAGATGGTGGAGATACGAAAGGACCAAGATACTTAGGGATAATGTCTGAAAAAGGACTTGGTGTGAAAAAAAGCCTTGATGATGCTGCATTTTACTATGAAATTGGAGATAGCAGCGGAGACTTGACTTCACGATACAACCTCGGTAAAATTCATGAAAAAGTAGGAGATTATGCAAGATCAATAGAACTTTACAAAAAAACAGACGGAAGAATGGATAAAATTACAGCTCCAATGTACGAAGCACTTGGAGATTTATATGCAGCTGGAAAAGGTGTAGAAAAAAATACAAAAGAAGCTAAGGAATGGTATGAAAAAGCTGTAAAATCTGGAAGTCAGGAAGCTCAAGAAAAAATAGCGAAATTAAAATAGTCTTTAAAATTTTCATTTAATTTTTTATTTTAACAAGTTATAAAAAATTTGTAAATAATGTTATTTACTAAAATTGTTATTTATGATAAAATAAGTTAAGAAATTTAAATATATTTATATATTTTCTAATTGTATTAGGAGTTTGTTTTTTTGTTAATAAATCACTAAAGGCTGGATTTGAAAATGCGATTGTAGAAACTTTGCTACTGATTCTAATTTATGTACTACCATTGAATATTAGTTTTAAGTCATTTTTATACGGTGTTTTTATATTTATTTCAATTAGCTCGATTTTTAATAAAATAAGAGAAGTTGGAAAGGGAAAAGAACCTGTAACAGGGGCTTTATATTTGTTAATTACATTAATGATAGTGCTTATACTTTATAGATCTCCAGGATTTCTAATATATTTTAGAGGTATGGAAAATATAAATAATGAGATGCTTATGTTATTTGGACTGGTAAGTCTACTTGGAAGTATTTAAGTTAAAAAAAATTGATATTATTATAACGAAAGATTAAATAAAATTTGCAGAAGTGGAAAGGATAAAAGATAGAAAATGGCAAAAAGAGATTATTATGAAGTGCTTGGCGTACCAAAAAACGCTTCGGAACAGGATATAAAAAAAGCGTATAGAAGTATGGCAAAAAAATATCATCCAGATAGAAATAAGGATAATCCTGAAGCTGAAGCCAAATTTAAGGAAGTACAGGAAGCAAATGAAATATTAAGTGATCCACAAAAAAGGGCAGCTTATGATCAGTATGGACATGCAGCATTTGAAAATGGGGGAACTGGAGCAGGTGGCTTTGGTGGACAAGGCTTTGGAGGCTTTGGCGGAGGTGCCGGTGGATTTGATTTTGAAGATTTAGGAGATATTTTTGGAAGTTTTTTTGGTGGAAGAAGTCGAAGTCAAGGACCAAGAGTTCATCAAGGGGATGATTTGAGATACAACTTAACATTAACTCTTGAAGAGGTAGCTTTTGGTACAGAAAAAGAATTAAAATATAAAAGAGATGGACAATGTAAAACTTGTCATGGAAGTGGAGCTGAGCCAGGACACAATATGAAAACATGTGATAAATGTAATGGTTCAGGACATGTAAGAGTGCAACAGAGAACATTGTTTGGTATGACAAGCGGAATACAGGAATGTGACAAGTGTCATGGAACAGGGAAAATTCCTGAAAAAGAATGCCATACTTGTCATGGAACAGGATTGGAAAGAGAAACACATACAAGAAAAGTAAGATTTCCAGCAGGAGTAGAAACAGGACAAAGATTAGTTGTAAGAGAAGGTGGAAATGCTGGAGCAAATGGTGGAATCTTCGGAGACTTATATGTGTATATAACTGTTGCAAAACATGATATTTTTGAAAGAATAAGTGAGTATGATATTCGTTGTGAAGTGCCTTTAAAAATGACAACAGCTATTTTAGGTGGAGAAGTGGAAGTGCCTACACTTAACGGCAAGAAAAAAATAGTAATTCCTGAAGGAACTCAAAATGGAAAAACATTCAGATTGAGAAATGAAGGAATTAAATATGGCCGAAGTGAAAATAGAGGAGATGAAATTGTAGAAATAAAAGTGGAAACACCAACAAATCTTACTGATAAACAAAAAGAAATCTTACGTGAATTTGACGGCTCACTTGACAATAAGAAAA
>NZ_CALHQO010000298.1:0-3347 GCF_938036635.1 uncultured Leptotrichia sp. | reverse complement strand
AGCTTTTTATTAATTTTTAGAGTTCTGATAAAGTTGATTCTATTTTCCAGTTTTCTTTGAACTTTATCTTCATTTTCAATCAATTTCTCAAATTCTCCAGTTGTTTCAGTTCTTTTTATTCTCTATCTAAAAAGGGAGAAAATAAACAAATTCTGAATATTTCTCCCTAATTTACTTTTATTATTAATTTTTAAAAACAAATTTCTGGATTAAAAATCACTTTTTAAAATTTCCCCTTTTCTCAAATCACTTCTCATTTTTTGAATAATATCATCCATTTCATCGAGTTTTTTCAAAATTTTCTTTTCTTCAGGGCTTGTTGTAATAATTTTACTGATTCCACCATTTTTTATTATAATTCGTTTGTCTGCTATTAGTGCCAATGTTGGGTCGTGTGTTGCCATTAATACGATTTTGTCTGATGAAACAAGTAATTCCAAGGCTTTTTTCCTGTCAATTCCTGCATTTTCAATTTCATCAATTAGGACAATTGGAGATGAACTTAAAATAGCGGTGTCGGCAATCATTAAAGCACGGGATTGTCCACCACTTAGAGCTGTGATTGCAGTAGTTAAGTCAAATTGCTCTCCAGCTAGATTGTTTGCAGCGGTAATGATTTTTTCCACAGTTTCATCAATGTTTTCAATCATTCGGCTTTGAGCGTGCAACTCTAGAAATTCTTTTACTGATAAATCCATAACGAAATTCATGTTTTGTGATAGTTGTGCGACTAATTTGTTGTTTGAGGAATAACGCCATTTTTTGTCTGGAAGTTCACCGTTTATAAGGATTTGACGCTGTGTTGGAGTATCTTTCTGGGCAGTCCATTCGATGTCGGCAAGAAGTCTTGATTTTCCAGAGCCTGTAGGCCCAACAATGGAAATAATTTCTGATTTATGAATATCAAGCCGCTCAAATCCCTCTTTATTCCCAGATTTATCTTGCCCAGCGACAATTGTAAGCATGTCAATCGAATTTTCCTCTTCCATTCCCAAAAAAAGTTTCATCTGTTCAATGTAGTCAACAAGACTTTCCTCAATTTTTTCCACATCCAGTGCAAAGTCCTCAATTTTATCTTCTGCAAAAGTTACGATGAACTCATGAAATGTCTTATCCTGAAAAGTTTCTACAGGCAAGTGGTTTTCAGTAAAAAAGTTTTCTGCAAAGGGATATTTATTGCTAAGTTCACTAATAGTCAATTTATTTATTAAATCGTTGTTTTTCATATTTTTTCCTTTTTTATTATTTTTATCTATTTTTTTATTGCTGTAAATTCATTTTTCGGACATTACCCATCTGGTATTTTTCACCGATTCTCTTTTCTCCTAAGCAGTAAGAGCAAAGTGCCGATGGCATTGGAAATCTAAGTTCCATTCCCTGAACGCTGTCTATTTCCAGTTCTTTCTCATAAAGAAGTGTGCTTAATTCATACGCTCCCTGTCCAGTAAGCCCGTTAACGTGCATTGTTACAGCTTTTGGATTTACAGAGTTCACACGTGAGGCAAAAACTTCACGTTCAGCTTGTGAAACAATGTCCCCTTTTGTAATAATCACAATATCAGCGGCTTTTAATAATGGTCCAATCTTTTTAGGTGTATTAATTCCTGATAAATTATCGATTACACAGACTCCCTTAATGTCCTTAATATACGGCGAACATCTGTTACAAAGTCCTGCTGATTCAGTAATTAATATTGAAAGGCCAAGGCTGTTTCCCCATTGCACGACTTCCTCGATATTTGATACAAAGAAATGGTCTGGACATAAAGCTCCTGAAATTCCTTTTTTTACTGGGATTCCTGCTTTTGCGTATAATTTGTCATCATCTGTGTAAAGGCAGTCGAATTTTACTACTCCAACTGACATTCCTTGTGATTTTAAGGCTTCTACTGTTTTTAGAATAACGCTTGTTTTTCCTGATGATGGTGGGCCTGAAAATATTATTAAATTCATAGTTATCTCTCCTTTTTTATTTTTTAAATTTTATTGCGCAAGGCTTTTTTGCACATCATTATTAAATTCATCTTCACATTCACGAATAATTTTTCCAATATCATGGCTATAGATATAATCCCAGCCAATCCATTTAAAATTCTGATGCTCTTCTAAATGGTTATCCACATTTGGATTTGTTGATGGGAATTTTCCATTTGCAGAAAAAATTGTTCCAATTTCATTTGACATAAATAAGTCCATAAATGGCTTGATTTTATCTGCCTTAGATTTTTTTGTAATCATAAATATTGGGCTTAGTAAAGCTCCATCTTTTGGCCATACAGCCTCCAAATCTCCTGATCCATCAATCATTTGTGAAAAGAAGTATGGAATAATGCTGACAGCAGGGGCTTCTGGTGTTCGAGTTCTAGCTTTTACCATTTGAGCAGGGTGCAAGCTCTTTTTGTATGAACGTGCCAATTTATGTATCCCGTCCATTCCAAAATCTTTGTAAAGATTTGCAAGAAGGGCATTAAATAAGTCTAAATCAGCCATTGGCAATGCAACTGAGTCTTCAAATTCTTCATTTAACAAGTCTGCCCAAGTTTCTGGTACTTTTCTGTCCCCCAAAGAAGTCTTGTTTACTAAAAATATTGCTGGCACGACTCCCATTATTGCGTAACGCTTTTTAGGATCCCGCAAATCAATAGTTTCGTTGCAGAAATCTTTATTCATATTTTCAAGGTGTGTTTCAAAAATACCATTTTCCATATACTGCCCCATCAAATTTTTATCAAAAAACAGCTCAAATCCAGCCGAAAGCAATATATCCGAAACTTTGTCAGGATTACCTGTCTTAACTTTTTCTACAACCCAGTCAAGCCCTAAATTTGCTGATTTTAAGGTATATGAAATAGTATAATCATTTTTCTCGTTCTGTTCGTTTACCCAGTCTTTTATACCTTCTAAAAGTGGTATTCTGATAGGACAAGGCAGAACTCCTTCAATTATCAAGTCACTATTTTCATCAGCTTTGCTTTCATCCAGTGAAACATCAACATCTGCATCTTTTTGCAAGAATGTTTCCAGCTTTTCAACAAACAGTTCCTGATTAATTTTTTTTGACATAAGTGCCATTTTCAATTTAATATTTTTCCCCATAACCTCAAGCATCTGTTTATTTTTCAATTGCTCAAACCCATTAGCAATAAAAAAGTCAAGAGCTTCAGGATACTTGTCTATAATCTCATAAAGTGTATCGTCTAAACTAAACATTTCAATCTCCTATTATAATATTTTTATTTAAAAAGAGCTGAATCTCAAAAAGTTGCAAGTGAATTTTGGCTCTAATTATAAAAATGTAAAATTATTATAAAAATTATACCATAAAATAAGAATATAAAAGTGTAATA
>NZ_CALHQO010000297.1:0-3347 GCF_938036635.1 uncultured Leptotrichia sp. | reverse complement strand
TAAATTATATAATTTCTATCAGTTCAATTTTAAATGGGTTCGAGTATAAAATATAATTTTTGCTTTTTAAATGAGAAATGGCATTCTCTTAGATATTAAAATAAAAATAACATAAAAATGATGGATTAAAGACAGATATAGCCAAAATAAAATTACCATATTCTTATCAATATCAAAAAATGGGTATATTAAGTTAATACCCATTTTTAAAATTTATATTTTTATCCTCTACTTTCAATCATTTTTTCAACCAAGTTTCTAGCATGATCTCCGATTCTTGTAAAGTGAGATACAACATCTATATAATAAAGCCCTGATTTTATGTCACATTCTTGTTTGCTTACACGGCTTATATGTGCTTTTCTTACTTCCTTCTCCTTTGCGTAAAGTTTGTTGTGTAAATCTACTACTGCAAAAGCTTTTTCTGAATCATTGTTTTTAAGAGCTTCTTCAGCGGTTTCAATGATTTGTTTTGAAATTAAGTATAATTTTTGCACTTCTTCATGAGCTGTTTCAGTAAATACTAATTTTTTCTTAATTTCATACCGTACATCTCGTACAATTCCAATCGCATGATCTCCTATACGTTCTACATCACGGCACATATCAAGATACATGCTGATTTCCTCTCCATCTTTTTCAGTTATATGTTCTTGTGACAATGAAGTTAAATATTTTGTAATTTCCTGATCAATATTATTTATTGCTTCTTCTCTTTTCTCAACTTTTTCCGCTAATTTTTCATTTCTTTCATGGAAAAATTCAACTGCTCTTCCTAAGCTCTTTAATGCTATTGAAATCATTGAAAGCATTTCCTGTTTTACCTGTCCTAATGCAATTGAAGGCGTGTAAATCAATGCTGAATCTAAATATTTTGGTTTATGTTCAACTTGATCTTCATCTTTTTCCCTAATCAATTTTACAACAACATATTCCAAAACTCTAATAAATGGAAATAATAAAATTGTTGTCATAACATTAAATGATCCGTGTGCAAATGCTATTGTCACTTTTGGATTCAAATGCAGAATCTCTGCCATTTTTTGTACAAACATTGTAAACGGCGACAATAAAATCATAAAAATTATTGTTCCTATAACATTAAACATTGTATGTGACAAAGCAAGCCTTTTTGCTGAGGTATTTGCTCCTATTACTGCAATTATCGCTGTTATTGTTGTTCCTATATTATCTCCAAAAAGTACAGGCAATGCAGCTTTTAATGTTATAAGATTTTCCTGATATACATTTTGTAAAATACTAATTGTAGCACTTGAAGCCTGAACCAGCACTGTAATCATTGTTCCAATAAATACTCCTAAAACTGGACTATTACTTAATTTTATTGTTAATTCTGTAAATGCCGGTAAATGTTTAAGTGGCTCCATTGCACTCGACATTAATGTCAATGCAAAAAATATTCCTCCAAAACCAAATAAAATTCTACCCAAATTATTTATGAAATTATGTTTTACAAAAAATAGACATGCTGCTCCTAAAAACAGTATCGGCAAAGCATAATGCGTTATATTAAACCCAATTATGAAAGTCGTAATTGTTGTACCAATATTGGCTCCCATAACAATTCCAATAGCCTGCCTTAAAGTCAGTAGCCCTGCTCCAACCAGCCCTATTGTAATAACTGTTGTTCCTGAACTTGATTGTATCAAAGCTGTTACTAGAATTCCAACTAGAACTCCTAAAAATGGTGATGTGGTATATTTATCCAAAATATATCTAAGTCTATCTCCAGCTGCCATTTGAAGACCATCCCCCATATATTTTATACAAAATAGGAATAGTCCCAGTCCACCCAGGAATCCAAACGCCATCTGCTGATAGTTGATTGCACTAACTGCTACTCCGTTCATCAAATCAATCCTCTCTTTTAGTTTTTAATTTGTTTAGATTTCTTCCTCAAATATACTTATATCATATTTTTCCCAAATTTGCTATCGTTTTTTATATATTTATATAATTTTTTTCATTTCATTTATTACAATAACAAAGAATCAAAAATTTCAAATAAATAATAAAAATCTTGTAAAATCATTTGACTTAGCCTATTTTTTTTTGCTATAATAAATTTAATAAGATAAAAAGATTATAAATTTTAGGAGGAATGTAAAAATGAAAATCGTAGTTTTCGATGCGAAACCTTATGACATTGAATTTTTTGACAAATGGAATGAAAAATTTGGGGCGGATATTACATATTTTGAAGAAAAATTAAGCTTAAAAAATGTGATGCTTACGAAATACCAAGATGTTGTCTGTACTTTCGTAAATGATGACTTAAATGCAAAAGTATTAAATATACTTTCAAAAAATGGTGTAAGAGTTATTGCCGCAAGATGTGCTGGTTATAACAATATCGACTTAAAGGCTGCCCGTGAAAACAGAATTACTGTTTTAAGAGTACCTGCCTACTCACCATTTGCTGTAGCTGAACATTCACTAGCTCTTCTTATGTCAGTAAACAGAAAAACTCACAAAGCCTATAATAGAACAAGGGAAGGTAACTTTAGTTTAGCAGGATTAACTGGAATGGATTTGAACGGAAAAACTGCTGGAATTATAGGAACTGGTAGAATCGCAAGAATTTTTATAAAAATTTTAAATGGACTAGGAATGAAAGTTATTGGTTATGATAAATTTCCTAATGAACAAGCCGCAAAAGAAGAAAACTTCACTTATGTAACATTAGATGAAATATTTGCAAATTCTGATGTAATTTCATTACATTGTCCATTATTCCCTGAAACAAGACACATAATTAACAAAGAAACTATTGCTAAAATGAAAGACGGGGTTATCATCATCAATGCCGCCAGAGGTGGATTAATTGATACTGAGGCTCTCGTTGAAGGATTAAAAGACAAAAAAATCGGCGGAGCAGGACTTGATGTTTATGAAAATGAAAGCAGCTATTTCTTCGAAGATGAATCAGCAAGCGTACTGGAAGATGATTTACTAGCTAGATTATTATCATTTAACAACGTTGTTTTGACTTCTCACCAGGCATTCTTAACAAAAGAAGCATTAGATAATATTGCCGAAGCAACATTTAACAATATTTTATCTTACGTAAAAGAAGAACCATTAACAAACGAAGTTTGGTACAACGAAGAAACTGGTAAAGTTGTTGAAGGTTTGAGAAAATAACTATAACCTAAAATATAAAAAAATTTTTATTTTCTAAAAACTTAATGAGAGGCTGTTTTAAAAAGCAGCTTCTTTTAATATTTTCCTAAAAATACTTAAAGTCTCAATTCAAAAGATTTTTTGTATTATATACTCAAACCTATTTTAAATTAAACTGCTAAAATTATATAAATTTATGGTTT
>NZ_CALHQO010000296.1:0-8576 GCF_938036635.1 uncultured Leptotrichia sp. | reverse complement strand
ATCTTATTAACTTCATTGATATAAATAAGAAATATGAGTTTTCTAAGATGCAAAAGTCTATAAATTAATATTTTTTATGAATCAAAGTCAATCTCCTTAAATGTAAATTAAGTAATTATAGCATAATTTAAATAAAAATTCAAATTTGCATATAGAAATTTCTAAAAAGAAATATAACTTTTTAAAATTTTGAACAGAAATATTATGAAGAACATAAAAGGGGCAAGTTTGTCATTAAAATTTTCCTACCTAAAATGAAAAAATCGTTTAAAACTAATTTATGGATAAATTGAGGTAATGTCACTTTTTCTAAATTTTTGAAAGTTATAGATAATGTTTTTTTCATTCAAAAGTTTTTCCATTTCAAAAATCCCAAAGATATTCTTTTATATCTTTTAAAGTTTTTAAAATTCTGTTGGGGGATTCTAAAATTACAATTGTTCGTTCTTCTTCCTTTAATTTATTGAAAAGTGTCTGTCTGCCTTTTTTCTTTGGTAAAAAGCCTTCGTATGCCATTCTTCGCATATCCAGCCCTGAAATACTTGCACCTGTAACAATTGATGAAGCTCCTGGTATTCCAACGACTTTTATTTCAGCTTTTAAAATTTCATTTACTAACTCAAAGCCTGGATCTGAAATACACGGCGTTCCAGCATCTGTTACAAGTGCAATTTTTTTTTCATCTTTTAAAAGATTAATGATATTTGTAATTTGATGAAGTTTATTATGTTCATGGTATTGGTACACCGTTTTTTCGATTTCATAATGAGAAAGAAGTTTTTTAGTGACTCTTGTATCTTCTGCAAAAATATAATCAACTTCCTTCAAAACTTTTATCGCTCTAAAAGTTATGTCTTCTAAATTTCCAATTGGTGTACCAACAACATAAAACATATATTTCTCCTAATTTTAATTTCTTTTATTAATTTTGATAACGGCTATTTTCTTTTTCCTGTTCCACTTATTTTTTTATTCATTTCTTCAATTGCTCTTTTTAACTGAACATCTCCAGCTGAAATAATTTTAGCGGCTTCTTCTTTACCTTTATCTTTTATAATAATATCTTCTATTTCTTTTTCTCTATTTTTTCTAGCTTGTTCACTGTCGTTTGCATACCCTTTTAATGCAAGCAGTTCTTCCATTTTTACTTCTATATCAGGCTCAATTCCTTTTTCATGAATGTAGTTCCCTTTTGGTGTAAAGTATTGAGCAATAGTAAGTTTTATGGCATCTTCTGTTCTCAAAGGTATAACTTGCTGAACGATTCCTTTTCCAAATGTTTTTTCTCCAATGATTGTACCACGTTTGTAATCTTTAATTGCACCTGTAACAATTTCAGAAGCACTTGCGCTTGCTTTATTTGTTAATACGATTAATGGAAAATTACCTAGATTTTTTGAAGTTCTGTTATAATTTCTTTGTTGTCCATTTTTATACTTTAAGTAAACGATTAAATCTTCTTTTACAAAAAGTGAAGAAATATCCTGCGCTTCTTGTAATGAACCTCCTGGATTAGAACGTAAATCTAATATTAATCCTTTCATTCCTTTAGCTTGTAAATCTTTAATAGCTTTTTCAACTTCTGCTCCAACGTGATTTCCAAATCTTAAAAGACTCACGTAACCAATGTTATTTTCAAGCATTTTGCTTTCAACCATTTCCAGTTTAATTTTAGCTCTTGTCAACGTAAATTTCATTGGCTCCTTTTTACCTTCCCTAACTACTTCTACATCGACTTTTGTCCCTTCCTTACCTTTCAGAAGTTTTACAGTTTCATTTGCTGTAAGTGGAAGAATATCTTTCCCGTCAACTTTTATAATTCTATCTTTTATTTTTATTCCTACTTTTTCAGCTGGACTTCCGATAAATGGTGAAACAACTTCAAGAGCTTCCCCTTTTTTCTTGCTTATGCTCATTCCAACTCCAACATATTCTCCTTCCATATCTTCAGAAAAGTCTGCTAAATCAGCTTTAGACAAGTATTCTGAATAAGGATCCTTCAGACTATTTACAACTCCTGCAACAGCTCCTTCATAAAGTTCCTTTTTGCTTGGAGTTTCTTCCTTTCCAACATAATTGTTTTCAATAATATTTATTACATCCACAATTCTGTTCAACTCTGTTGTGTCTTTTGAATATCCAGCACTTGTATTCTTGTCATTCCTTGTTGTTTTTATTATAGTGGTAGCTGCAAATAAAGGCATGCTTACCAATATAAGTCCTAATACTGCCTGCATTATTTTGTTCTTTTTCATTTTTCCTCCTAATAATGTATTTTAACAATTATAAAAATATATTTTTATAATAAATTTTGCATTTAATTTTAAACATGTATTTTGTTGTTTTTTTACTAAAACTGCTTTTTACGGAAATTTTAGCAACATTAAAAACTCCTTATTACCCTTTGCCCCTTTTATTGGAGAATCTTCAACGCCAATTAGCTCGTATCCATATTCTTTTGAAAAGTGAATTATTTTTTTTATGGCTTCATCGTGATATTCCTCATTTTCCACAACACCATTTCTTCCTATTTTTTCTCTTCCAACTTCGAATTGTGGCTTAACTAGCATTACAGCCTTTCCATCTTTAGCAAGAAACTTCTCAAAATAAGGAATAACTTTCGTTAGGGAAATAAAAGAGACATCTATTACAATAAAATTAACCTTTTGATTTTCAATATCTTCTTCTTTCAAGTCTTTTATATGCATTTCTTCAAGCGAGACTATCCTATCGTCATTTCTTAGTTTCCAATCAAGCTGATTTTTACCAACATCGACGCTATATACACGCTTTGCTCCATTCTGCAATGCACAATCTGAAAATCCGCCTGTAGACGCTCCAATATCAAGCACCAATTTATCACTAAAATCCAAATCCCAAGTTTTTATGGCTTTTTCCAATTTCAGTCCACCACGGCTTACATATTTCAACTTATCTTTTATCCGGATATTCAGTTCATCATTGTCTTTAAATATTGTTCCAGCCTTTGTTACAACTTGGTCATTTACAATGACATTTCCCACCATTATTTCCCGTTTGGCTTTTTCCCTTGTTTCAAAAAATTCCCTTTCTACTAGGATTAAATCCAATCTTTTTTTCATTACTTTCTCTTTCTAGTTCTCTAAATAAAAGATAGCTCCTAATAATACTAATTTAAAGCCAAATCCAAAAGTTATGTTGCTTTTATATTGCCTTTTTTCATTGGCTTAGCATCAAAAGGAATTTGAGTATATAATAAAACAAATCTCTTATTTTTCTATTTATTTTTTATTACTAAAATCATATTTGCCAAAAATATAGTAAAACTACTCTATATTTAACAGCTTATATATTTAATAAATCTATTTATTCTACCATATTTTAAGCTATTTTTCAAATTTTTACAAAAAAATCACAGCTAAGTTAATAACTGCGATTTAATATCTATCCTAATATATAGCCTTTAAACAAAAGTCCAATCACAATTCCTAGAACACTTCCCCAAAATACCTCTACTGGCGTGTGTCCTAAAAGTTCTTTAAATTTTTCATTAATTATTTCTATGCCTTCATGATGTTCAATGGCATCTACTAGTGTATTTAGAGCTCTAGCATGTTTCCCTGCCTGTTGCCTCACTCCTGTTGCATCATACAAGACAATCCCAGCAAAAACCATTGAAATTGCAAATTCAATCGAACTAAATCCTTTTAATAAAAATACACCTGTTACAAGGGAAACAACCGTCGAAGCGTGAGAACTTGGCATTCCGCCAGTTTGGATAAGTCTTGCCCACTGAGGTTTCTGCCCCTTGAATACAGGAAAAAAAACTTTGTAAAACTGTGCTAAAAAGCACGAAATTGCTGCAACATCAAGCAGTCTATTTCCAAACAGTATTCCTCCACTCATTTATTTTTCCTCTATACTTTCTTTTTATTTTATTTTTTTACTTTTTTTAAACTCATTAAATTCAGGTGTAATTTTTGCATCCTTTTTATTTTTAGGCTTAAAAAATATTAGTACTTTTCCTATTTTATCTACAAAAACTGATTTTGTTTTCTGAGCAATTTCATCTCCCATTTCCCTATTAAATTCAATCGATGAATTTTGCAATATTTTTACTTTTATTAATTCTCTTTTTTTCACAACTTCTGCAATTGACTTTAACACATTTTCATCAATTCCATCCTTTCCAATTCTTACAATCGGATCCAAGTTATGTGCCAATTTCTTTAAAAAAGCTCTCTCTTTACTTGAAAGCTGTATCATTCTAAACCTCCATTATAATTGGTAAAATAATAGGCTCTCTATCTGTTTCTTTATTCAGAAACTCTCCTATTTTCGCTCTTATTCTCTGTTTAATCTTACCAATCTCTTTTATTCCTTCATTTTCCATGCTGCTAAGCTCCATCTTAATCAGCTCTTTTGTTTCTGATAATAAGCTTTCTGCATCTTTATTATACACAAAACCACGTGTTACAAGCTCAACTTGCTTATTAAACTTACCATTTCTATATTGAGAAATCGAAATAATAACTATTCCGTCATCTGCTAGATTTTGTCTATCTTTCAATACAGCATTCCCGATATCCCCGATTCCAAATCCGTCGATAAATGTCGCACCACTAGGAACTTTTCCTGCTGTTCTGAATTTAGTTTTCGACAATTCCAGTTTTGCTCCATTCTCTGATAAAATAACATTTTTTTCAGGTACTCCTACTGCAATTGCCAATTCCTTATGTTTTTTTATCATTGCATATTCTCCATGTACAGGAAGGAAAAATTTAGGTTTTACTAGATTTAACATAAGTTTCTGTTCTTCCTGGCATCCATGTCCTGATACATGAATTCCGATTCCTTTTTCAAATACAACATCTGCATTACGTTTCATAAGCTGATTTATATTTTTAGTTGCCGCTTTTTCATTTCCAGGAATAGGTGTTGCTGAAATTACAACTGTATCTCCTTCTCTTAAAGAAATATGCTTATGTGTTCCATTTGCAATTCTTGAAAGAGCTGCAAGCGGTTCTCCCTGTGTTCCAGTACACAAGATAAGTACTTTATTTGCTGGATAAGTTTCAACTTTATCAATGTCAATCATTATATCTTTTGGTATTTTCAAATATCCAAGATTTGAACAGATTTCAAAGATTTTTACCATGCTTCTTCCGTCAATTGCAATTTTTCTTCCATGTTTTAATGCAATATTTACAATTTGCTGTAATCTATGCACATGTGAAGCAAATGCAGCTAAAATAATTCTTCCATCAGCCTTTGCAAATTCATCTTTCAAGCTTTCCCCAACTGTTCTTTCTGATGGTGTAAATCCAGGAATTTGTGCATTTGTACTATCCGATAGCAATAAATCTACACCTTCTTCACCTAACTGAGCCAATCTTCCAAAATCAAATCCTTCTCCATCAACAGGCGTTAAGTCTACCTTAAAATCTCCAGAATGTAGAATCGTTGCTGCCGGAGTCTTTATACAAATTGCATAACAGTCTGCAATACTGTGTGTCACGCTTATAAATTCAACTGTAAAATATTTTGACACTTTTAAGATTGTTCTCCCGCTAATTACTTTTTCTTTTGGTAATTTTGCATCTTTTTTCTCAAATTTTGCTTTTGCAAGAGCAAGTGTCAGTCTTCCACCATACATTGGTATATTTTCTGTCCCTAATTTTTGGTAAAAATAAGGGATTGCTCCTATATGATCTTCATGTCCATGTGTCAAAAGTAAACCTTTTATTTTGTGTCTATTTGATTCTAAGTATGAAAAATCTGGAATTATAACATCTATTCCCAAATGCTCATCTTCTGGGAAAGTAAGTCCTGCATCCACTACAATAATTTCATCTTTATATTGAAAAGCTGTCATATTTTTACCAACTTCCTCAATACCTCCAAGTGGAATTACATACATCTTCTCTTCTTTTCCATCCACTTCCTTGTCTATATGTCTATTCCTGTCGTTTACTCTTGGAATATAACGTACTTCATTTTTTTCATCTAAATGTCTTCGATTCGTGTTTTTTCTTCTAAATCTTTTCATTCCAGATTTTATTTTATTAATATCTTCTTTTTTAGAAAAGTTTCTTTTAAAAGTTTGATTTCCAAACTCATTTTTTTCTTTTTCTGACATTTAGTAAACACCTCCTTATTTTATCTTTTTGCTAAATTTTTATTATTTGCTTGCTGTTTTTTCTTTTCTTCTTCCTCTCTTTTTTTCTGCATTTCTGCTTGAGCTTTTTTTATAACATATTTATCTCTATATTTGTATATAAATTTCTGTGCCATAGATCCTGAAGTTACTCCTCCATATCCTCCACCTTCTACAATGGACACAAATACAATTTGAGGATTATCTGATGGAAAATATCCCGCAATCCATGAGTGATTATCTACAAATCCTGTATTTTGTGCAGTTCCTGTTTTTGCAGAAACTGGATAGCCTCCAATTCTTAACAGTTTTGCAGTTCCTCCATAACCGCTTACAGGCAATCTTAAGGCATTTTGCATTAATTTTAAGTTTTTTGAACTTACATTTAGTTTTCTAACAACTTTTGGCGCATTATTTTCAACTTTTCCTGAATAAGTTACAAATCTGTCCACAACTGTAGGTTTTAACTGAACTCCATTATTTGCGATAGCCTGATAGGCAGAAGCAATTTGAATAGGAGTTGCAAGCAAATAACCTTGTCCTATCGACATATTTATCAAATCTCCAGGTAGCCATCGCTGATCCTGTTTCTTCTTAAATCTTTTTTTCTTCCATTCAGGGCTTGGTAAAGTTCCAGCTAGTTCTCCCGGAATATCAATTCCAGTTTTAGACCCTATTCCAAATTCTTTTGCATATTTTACTATCTTCTCTACTCCAGCTTTTTGAGAGAAAACATAATAATATGTATTTACAGATTGTTCAATAGATTTTGCAAAGTTAGTTACTCCATGTCCATATTTATGAGAATCTCTAAATATTAATTTCCCATATCGGTATTGTCCTGTTGAAGTTACTGTTGCATATGGTGAAATACCTGATTCTAAGATACCCATTCCAGTTATCGCTTTAAAAGTAGATCCTGGAGGATAAAGTCCAGCAATACCTTTATTTACAAGTGGCTTAGCTTTTGAATTTACTAGTTCATTCCACTGATTGTCAGGTATTCTTGAACTCAATAAATTCAAACTGATTTCAGGATTACTTACAAATGCAATAATTTTCCCAGTTTTTGCCTCCATTGCAATAAATACTCCACTTTTTCCTGTAAAGGCATCTGTCATATATTTTTGTAATTCCAAGTCAAGTGATAAATAGACATTTTTTCCAGCGACACTTTCAGTTGTTTCCATTTGTCTTATAACATTTCCTTTTGCATCAACTTCGACATTTTCCTTTCCATCCTGACCTTTCATTTCCTTATCATATGAACGCTCTACACCTTTTTTTCCAATCAAGTCACTATTTCTGTAACCTTCTTTTTCCAAATCCTTAAATTCCTTTTCACTGATTGGCTTTACATACCCAATCACATGCGAAGCTAGAGAGTCTTCAGGATAATATCTCTTGTTATACTCTACAATATCAATTCTATCATTATCAATTTTTTCAATTGCTCTTAATGCAACTTGTTTTTCTAAATCTTCAATAACAAGAATTTTTTTATCTGTTCCCATTCTTTGCTGCTTAAAAAATCTGTCAATCAAATAATCAACTTGATAACCTGTTATCTGACTTATTTTGTTTATATCGCCTATTGTTTCCTTTATACGTTCTGCAACCGCTTTTCGTTCTTGAGAAAGTCTCGCATCTATCTGTTCTTGCGTCATATTCTTTATTTCTTTTAATAATGCTACATCTTTTGGGCTTAATGGTTGCGTATGTGAATGAATTACTTGATAACCTGTTGCATTTTTCGCAAGTAATTTCCCTTCTCTATCGTAAATTTCTCCACGTGTAGCCTTTATTACATTGGTTCTGATTCTATTTTGTAACGCCTGTTCCGCATACTGAGATGCATCTAATATCTGTAATGTAAACAATCGTGCTACCAATAGTAAAAAAACTGCTCCTACAAGAACAAGAAAAACTATAAATCGTACATTTTTTTCTTTTTTATCTAATTCTCTCATAATTTTCCTCTTCATATTTTATTACATTTTCCCTCAATTAAACTTCCAAAAACACATTATTTCATTAAAATAAGTATCTATTCCCCATCGTTTTTGCTAATTTCTCTATTTTTTTCATTTACCCCATTATAAAAATCATCTAATCTGTAGTATTCTCTTGCATCTTTGCTAAACACACTAATAATCAAATCCCCAGCATCAATTAAAACCCAGTTTGCCTCATCAAGCCCTTCCACGCTTTTTACATTCTCAAGGCTTTTCTTTATATCAGTTGCTATTGCCTCAATATTTCTAGAAGAACTACCAGTACATAAAATTGAATAATCAAAAAATGGAGATTTTCCTCTCATATCATATACCTTTATATCCTGCGCTTTCTTATCTTCCATAATATCAATTATCTCTTGAACTTCTTTTTCATAATTATTATTTACTTCACTCATTCTAAAAATTCCCTTTCTTTTTATATT
>NZ_CALHQO010000295.1:0-8600 GCF_938036635.1 uncultured Leptotrichia sp. | reverse complement strand
AAAAAGAAAAATATTTAATAAATTTGATAAATATAAAGTTGTTATGTTATTTATAGATTTAATTTAGTAAAGATATTTTAGATACGAAAAATAGGAAAAATAGAGAAAGGATAGAGAAAAATGACTTTTCAGGAAATTATATTAACTCTTCAAAAGTTCTGGGGAGATAAAGGGTGTATAATATCAAATCCGTACGATATTGAAACAGGTGCGGGAACGTTTAATCCAGATACTTTTTTAATGTCGTTAGGTCCTGAGCCTTGGAATGTTGCCTATGTTGAGCCATCACGTCGTCCAAAAGATGGGAGATACGGTGAAAATCCCAACAGAGTGTACCAACATCATCAGTTTCAGGTAATTATGAAACCATCACCAGAAAATATTCAGGAACTTTACTTAGAAAGTTTAGTGGCATTAGGCATTAATCCTAAGGAACACGACATAAGATTTGTGGAAGACAACTGGGAAAGCCCTACGCTTGGAGCGTGGGGATTAGGATGGGAAGTTTGGCTGGATGGAATGGAAATTACACAGTTTACGTATTTTCAGCAAGTTGGAGGACTGGAAGTTGACATTGTTCCATCTGAAATAACTTACGGACTTGAAAGAATTGCACTTTATTTGCAAAATAAGGACGATGTAAAAGATTTGGAATGGACAAAAGGCGTAAAATATGGAGAAAGAAGATTCCAGTTTGAATACGAATTATCAAAATACAGTTTTGAAGTGGCAGACGTTCCAATGCACTTCCAACTTTTTGATATGTATGAAAAGGAAGCTCAAAACTGCCTAAACAATGACTTAGTATTCCCAGCCTACGAATATGTCCTAAAATGCTCACACACATTCAACAACCTTGATGCAAGAGGGGCAATCAGTACAACAGAAAGAATGTCCTATATTTTAAGAATCAGGGATTTGGCTAAGAAGTGTGCAGAGAAATTTGTGGAGGCAAGGGAGAGATTAGGATTCCCGTTGTTGAATAAAAAATAAATGGGGAATATTTTTTCAGTAAAACAAATATTTAATTACTAAAGAAAAATTTCTTAAAAAATTTAATATTATAGATATTATTTAGAGAAAAAATAGTTAAAAGAAAATGTAAATTTGTAAAGGAGAGAATTAATTATGAATTTTCTTTTTGAAATAGGATTGGAAGAATTGCCTGCACGATACGTGGATCAGGCGGAAAAAGATCTGAAAAAAATAATAGAAAATGAATTAAAGGCTGAAAGAATCAAGTTTTCAGGGATTGAATCGTTTAGTACGCCTAGAAGGGTTACTGCGATTATAAAGGATTTGGCTGAAAAACAGGATGATTTAGATAAAAAAAGCGTAGGGCCTTCAGTTGAGATTGCTTATAAGGATGGGCAGCTTACGAAAGCTGGAGAAGGGTTTGTGAAGTCGCAAGGTGCTACGATTGATGATATAAAGATTATTGAAAATGAAAAAGGAAAATATATTTCCATTGAAAAATTTATTGCAGGAAAAAATACTAGGGAAATTTTACCTGAAATATTGAAAAATGCGATAAAGAAAATAGAGTTTGAAAAGTCAATGAAATGGGCGGACAGAACATTTAGATTTGTAAGACCGATTAAATGGTTTGTAACTTTGTTTGATAATGGAGAAATTTTACCTTTTGAGTTTGAAGGGCTGAAAGGTGGGAATAAAACTCGTGGAATGAGATATTTTGCTTCTCAGGACATTGAGATTAATAATCCGCTTGACTATGAAAAAATATTGCTTGAAAACTTTGTTATCGTAAATGGTGAAAAAAGAAGAGAAGAAATTTTGAAAAGTATAAGGGAAAATGGCGAAAATGATGGTGATACAGCGATAATCAATAAATATTTATTGGATGAAGTAGTTAATGTAGTAGAATATCCTTATGCAATAAAAGGTGAATTTAGCAAGGATTATTTGCAGCTTCCTGAAGATATTATCACGATTACATTGGAAACTCATCAAAGATATTTTCCAGTAAAAGATAAAGACGGAAAATTATCAAATAAATTTATTGTTATAAGAAATGCGCCTGAATATTCGGAAACTGTGAAAAAAGGGAATGAAAAGGTTGTAGAGCCAAGGCTTGCTGATGCGAAATTTTTCTTTGATGAGGATTTGAAAAATAAATTTTCGGATAATGTGGAAAAACTGAAGGAAGTTACTTTCCAAAAGGATATGGGAACAATTTTCGAAAAAGTTAAAAGAAGTGAAAAAATCGCTGAATATCTGATTTCAGAATTGAACTTGAATGATAAGAAGGAAAATATCATAAGAACTGTGGATTTAGCAAAAGCCGATCTTGTTTCAAATGTAATTGGAGAAAAGGAATTTACAAAATTACAAGGATTTATGGGTTCTGTTTATGCTGAAAAGCAGGGAGAAGATAAAGATGTGGCACTTGGAATTTTTGAACATTACTTGCCACGTTATCAGGGAGATGAACTTCCAACAACTGTGGAAGGAGCTATCACTGGAATAGCTGACAAGATGGATACAATAATTGGATGTTTTGCAGTTGGACTAAAACCAACGAGTTCTAAAGACCCTTATGCACTAAGACGTGCTACACAAGGAATTATCCAAGTCACATTAAATTCAAAATTATTGTTTGACTACAAAAAATTAATTGAAAAGACTTATGAAATTTTTTCAGCTGATAAAAAAGTACTGGAAAAAGATGTTATAAAAGATGTTACAGAGTTCTTTAAACAAAGAATAATTAATGTACTTTCTGAAAAATACAAAAAAGATCTTATAAATTATGAGATAAATCTTGAAAGCAATGTTGTGGAACTTGATAAAAAATTATCTGAACTTCTGAAATTATCACAAACTGAAAATTTTGAAATTTTGATAAATCTTTTGAAACGTGTAAAAAATATTGTGAAAGATGAAAAAAATGAAAATCTAAATATTGACAGTACTTTATTTGAATTGGAAGAAGAAAAGACATTGTATAATTTAGCAAATCAATTGGAAAGTATTGAAAATACAGAATTTTCAAATTATATTGAAACATTGTTAAATAATGCATCTACGATTAATCAATTTTTTGATAATGTAATTATTAATACTGATAACGAAAAATTGAAAAAAAATCGTATCGCATTATTGAAAAAATTAGAAACTTCTATTGATAAATTAATAAGTATATAGAAAATTTTTTGATAATGTTAAAAATAACCAGTGATTATAATTATAAAATATCAAAAAAAAACAAAATAAAGCCCTTGAATAATTTTAAAAAGTGAAGTACAATATAGTTAAGTAAAAAAAAATTAAAAAAAAACTATAAAAACTTTAGGAGGTAATGGAATGGGAACGCCACATATTGGAGCAAATAGAGGAGATATTGCAGAAACTATACTATTGCCAGGAGATCCGCTTAGAGCAAAATATATTGCAGAAACATTTTTAGAAGATGTTGTTCAGTATAATAATGTTAGAGGAATGCTAGGATTTACTGGGACTTATAAAGGTAAAAAGATATCTGTTCAAGGAACTGGAATGGGAGTGCCTTCAATTGGGATTTATTCACATGAACTGATAACTGAATTCGGAGTAAAGAACTTGATTAGAATTGGTACAGCTGGTTCTTATCAAGAAGATGTGAAAGTTAGAGATGTTGTTATCGCAATGTCAGCTTCGACTGATTCTGCTATTAACAAATTGAGATTTAATGGTGCAGACTATGCGCCTACAGCAAGTTCAGATTTAGTTTTCAAGGCTTATGAAATTGCTAAGGCAAAAGGATTGAATGTAAAGGCTGGAAATGTATTTACAAGTGACACTTTCTACGGAGATGATCCTAATGCTTGGAAAAAATGGGCTGAATTTGGAGTATTATGTGTGGAAATGGAAACAGCACAACTTTATACAACAGCGGCAAAATTAGGAGTAAATGCATTAACTTTACTTACAATAAGTGATTCATTCATTACTCACGAAGTTACAAGTGCTGAAGAAAGACAAACGACTTTTAATGAAATGATAGAAGTAGCCTTAGAAACAGCATTACAGCTTTAAAATAATTAAAGAAAATAACTAAAGGGAGAAAAAATTAGTGGAATTTTATAAAAGATTAGTTATAAAAATTTTGGAACGTAGTTCAGTTGGCTCTGAAAATAGAATTTTGAAAAAGTTAAAAAGCGGGTATGACTTGACACAGAGAGAAATGTCAGAGCTTGAAGAATTACTGGAAAATATTTTATAAATAAAGATATTTAATAAATCTTTATCTTTGAGACAAGGGGGTTATCCCCTTGTTGTTAATTTAAACTAAAAGAAAGGAAAATAAAATGAAAATAGAAAATTTATATCCTGAAAAAGTTTTTCACTATTTTAGTGAAATTTCAAAAATACCAAGAGGTTCAAGAAAAGAAAAAAAGATTAGTGACTGGATTGTAGAATTTGCGAAAGAAAGAAATCTGGAAGTTATTCAGGACAAGGCATTAAATGTATTAATAAGAAAGCCTGCAACAGCTGGATACGAGGAATATTCACCACTTATCCTGCAAGGACATATGGATATGGTTTGGGAAAAAAATAAAAATACACAATTTGATTTTGAAACACAAGGAATTGAACTTGTTGTGGAAGATGGATACTTAAAGGCAAATGGAACAACACTTGGGGCAGATAATGGAATTGCTGTAGCTTATGCACTTGCGATACTTGACAGCAATGACTTGAAACATCCAGCGCTTGAAATTATTATCACAACTGATGAAGAGGATGGAATGAGCGGAGTTAATAACCTTGACTTTGGAATTTTTTCTGGAAAGACTCTTATAAACTTAGATACTGAAGAATATGGACAAGTTTATGTGAGCAGTGCAGGTGGGGCGAGAATTCTTAATGAGTTTAACTTTGATGCTGAAAAACTAGAAGAAGATGATACTGTCATAAGCGTTGATGTGAAAGGTCTTCTAGGTGGGCATTCAGGTGCTGAAATTCATTTAGGGTTAGGAAATTCAAATAAAATTTTGGCAGAAGTCCTGAATCACTTAAACAAAAAATACACTCTTGCAATAATGGATATTGATGGTGGGGAAAAAACTAATGCAATACCGAGAGAGGCTGTGTCGTTGTTGGCTGTGAAACTTGAGAATGAAAAAGTCAGTGATTTTGAAAAATTAGCAAACCTTGCTTTTGAAAATATAATAAAGGATTTTAAAATTATTGATAAAAATCCAGTTATTGAAGTGAAGGAAGTTAAGAAAGAAGAACTAAAAAATGAAGGGAAATTATCAATTTCCAATACAAATGCCGTTATTTCATTTTTCCACGAATTTCCAAATGGAGTTATCTCAATGAGTAAAGATATCGAGGGACTTGTAGAAACTTCAATAAATCTTGGAGTTATAAAAACTGAAAATAAAGATGGAAAAATTACAATAAAAATTCAGGCATTGCCAAGAAGTTCAGTAAATAAATCGCTTGAAAAATTACTAAATGATGTGAAGGAACTTTCTGAAAAATATGGAGTGGCAATAAAAATAAATTCTCCATATCCATCTTGGGAATATCGAAAAGATTCAAAAATTCGTGAAATAGTTGTGAATTCATTTAAAAAAATAACAGGAAAAGATCCTGAAATTAAGGCAATTCACGCTGGACTTGAATGCGGAATTTTTGATAACAATATGGAAAATGTTGATATTGTTTCAATTGGACCTAATATTTACGGTGCACACACTCCTGAAGAAAGAATGGAAATAGAGTCAGTTGGTAAAACTTGGGAATTATTGCTAAAAGTTATGGAAGATTATAACATTAAATAAAAAATAAAAACAAAAGGAATATTAAATGAAAAAAGAGCCAAATAAACAAAAAGAAAAACTAAAAATAAATGAAATTATAGTTGTTGAAGGGCGAGATGACATAACAGCCATAAAACGAGTTGTAGATGCACATATTATCGCCTTAAACGGCTTCTCCGCATTATCTAAAAAAACGATAAATAAAATGATTGAATTGTCAAAAACTAATGATTTAATTTTATTTACAGATCCTGATTTTGCAGGAAAAAAAATTCGTGATACACTAAAAAGATATATTCCAAATATAAAGCATGCTTTTGTAAGTCAGAAAGATGCAACTAAAAATGATAATATAGGAGTTGAAAATGCTAATGACAAAGCAATTTTAGAGGCTTTGAAAAATGTTACTACAGCTAGTCAAAATATTGAAGATAGATTTAATATCAGTGACTTGATAGATAATGGATTTGTTTCTGGAAGTAATGCAAAGGAACGTAGAATAATGCTTGGAGATATTTTAAAAATTGGCTATTATAATGCAAAACAGCTTTTAAAGGCTCTTAATTCATTTAATATTTCAAAAGAACAGTTTGAGAGAGCTGTTGAAGAGATAAATAGTTTATCTTGATAATTAAAATTGTGGAAAAATTGCTATATAATATCTATGGCTATATTCCGACTTTTATTTATTCAACTTCAATTTTTTTCTTTCAGTCATCAAACATTCATAGTTGAACAAATAAAAACTCCGTTAGTTTATTAATCTTCAAAGGCATTTGTTATTATAAAATTTTCGAGATTTTAATTTTCCAGTAAAAGGCAACTTGTTTGAGCTTTTCTACTTTATTTGAATTCACAATAACTTTATGAAAATTAAAATAATTTTTGTTAAAAGCGAGTTTTGTCTTTTGCTGGAAAATTGAAATTCGATAAGCGGGGTTGTAAGGGCATGGCGTTTGATGCCCTTACGATAAAAAATTGTTAAAATGTCGCAATTAATATTGCAATTTATGTTATTAAAAAAGCAAAAACTATATTTTAATTATTTAGCTGATTTTTTATAAGGACAACTGATTAAGTGGTCATCAACTATTCCGATTGCCTGTAAGAAAGAATAAACGATTGTAGAGCCAACGAATTTAAAGCCACGTTTTTTCAAATCTTTGCTGATTTTATCAGATAATTCTGTAGTAGCAGGTGCTTCTGATATTTCTTTCCAGTTATTGATAATTTGCTTGTTATCTGTAAAATTCCAAATGTACTTGTCAAATGAGCCAAATTCCTTTTGTACTTCCATAAATGCAAGGGCATTTTTAACAGAAGCAGCTATTTTTAATTTGTTTCTCACAATTCCTTCATTTTGAGCCAGTTCAGCCAATTTATTTTCATCATATTTTGCAATTTTTTTATAATCAAAATTATCAAAAGCCTTTCTAAAATTTTCTCTTTTATTCAAAATAAGATTCCAGCTAAGTCCTGCCTGAAAACCTTCTAATATCAGCATTTCAAAAAGATAACTATCATCGTGGGAAGGGACTCCCCATTCTGTATCATGATAGATAATGTCATTTTCAGATTTTGCCCATGGACATCTAGTTTTTTTCATACTCTAATCCTTTCAATTTTTTTAGTTATTGTAAGTAAAATTATTTTAAATTTTAAACATATTATTATGATTTAGCATATTTTAAATATTCGTTTATAAATAAGTCAATGTCTCCATCCATAACTTTTTCCACATTTCCTTCTTCTGCCTTTGTTCTGTGATCTTTTACCATTTTATAAGGTTGGAAGACATACGAACGGATTTGACTTCCCCATTCGATTTTTGATTCTGTTCCCTTTAATTCCGCCATTTCCTTCTCACGCTTTTCCAGTTCCAGCTCGAATAATTTTGATTTTAATATTTTCATTGCAGTTTCACGGTTTTTTAGCTGTGAACGTTCATTTTGGCATGTAACTACTGTGTTTGTAGGAATATGAGTGATTCTAACGGCTGAGTCTGTTGTGTTTACGTGCTGTCCGCCTGCACCGCTTGCCCTGTAAGTATCAATTTTCAAGTCTTCTGTACGAATATCAATTTCAACATCATCTTCTATTTCTGGAGTAACATTAACTGCAGCAAACGAAGTATGCCTTCTAGCATTAGAGTCAAATGGAGAAATTCTGACAAGCCTGTGAACGCCTTTTTCCCCTTTTAAATATCCATAAGCATAATTCCCTTTTATATTTAATGTTACACTTTTTATCCCAGCTTCTTCTCCGGCTAGGCTATCAAGGATTTCAACTTTGAAATCATGCCGATTTGCCCATCTGTCGTACATTCTGTAAAGCATTTCAGCCCAGTCACAAGCTTCAGTTCCACCAGCCCCTGAATTTATTGTAAGAATCGCATTATTCATATCATATTCTTCATCTAAAAGTAATTTTGTCTTAAAATTATCAATTTCATTTGTCAAATCTTGTGCCTTCTGTTCAAGCTCATTTTCAAACGAATTGTCCCCCATCTCAATAAACTCAATAATAGTGGAAACATCTTCAAAAAGCCCATTTAATTTCTCGTATTCTTCAAGCAACTTTTTCTTTGCACTAATAGTCTTCAATATTTCTTGACTATTCTCACTGTTCCAGAAATCTGCTTCAAATGTCTTTTTTTCCAAGCTATCAATTTCATTTTTTAAATTTTCAATGTCAAAGATGCCTCCTAATTTCTTCAATGTTAATTTCATTTATTTCGTTTTGTTTTTTTATTTCAAATAAATCCATATTTTTAAACCTTTCTTTATACATTCAAATTTTTATCTTTAACTACAAGTAAAATTTTTTTCA
>NZ_CALHQO010000294.1:0-4078 GCF_938036635.1 uncultured Leptotrichia sp. | reverse complement strand
ACCCTAAATTATATAATTTCTATCAGTTCAATTTTAAATGGGTTCGAGTATAATATTTAATTTAATCATATTTTCTATAAAATAAAACTCAGATATTTTAGTAAAATAACTACGATATCTGAGTTAAAATAATTTTTATAATTTTTGTTTCAATAAATGTCCCATTTTTTCCTTTTTCACTTTTAAATAATTTTTATCCACATCATTTGCAGTAATTTCGATTTCTGCACGTCCAGCAACTTTAATTCCGTATTTTTCGAGTCCTTCAATTTTTTTTGGATTATTAGTTTTTAAAATAATGGATTTTATTCCTAAATCCTTTATAATTTGTGCTGCCACAGCGTAATCCCTTAAATCATCAGAAAATCCTAATTTATGATTAGCTTCCACAGTGTCATAACCTTCATCTTGAAGTTTATATGCTTTTAATTTATTTAAAATACCAATTCCACGCCCTTCTTGACGTAGATAAATTATAAGTCCTTCTCCGCTTTCTTCCAGTTCATGTAAAGCCCTGTGAAGTTGTTCCTGACAATCACAACGTTTTGATCCAAAAACATCACCAGTTAGGCATTCAGAATGAAGTCTGACTACGATATTCTCTTTATTCTTTATTTCCCCTTTCATAACGGCAATATATTCTTTATGTTCAATTTTGTCACTATAACCTGCAAAAGTAAAGTTTCCAAATTGTGTTGGAATATCAACAATTGCTTCATTTTTAACTAATTTTTCGTTTTTTTTTATGTAAACAATTAAATCATCAATTGTAATTAATTTTAAATTATGTTTTTGGCAAAATTCAAATAAATCATTTCGACGAGCCATTTCTCCATCTTCTCTTAAAATTTCCATAATTACGCCTACATCAGAAAATCCTGCAAGTCTAGATAAATCAACTGCTGCTTCAGTGTGTCCTTTTCTTTCTAAAACACCACCTTCACGTGCGATTAATGGAAATATGTGTCCTGGTTTTCTAAAGTCTCTTGCAGTTTTTGTAGAATCAGCCAAATCTTTTATCGTTTTTAATCTGTCGCCTGTGGAAATTCCAGTAGTTGTACCTTCTAGAGAGTCAACTGAAATAGTGAAAGCTGTTCCAAAATAGTCAGTGTTATGTTGAACCATTGGATTTAATTCAAGTTCTTCGGCTCTCTTTTTAGACATTGGTACACACATAAGTCCACGTGCTTCGTTAATTATAAAGTTTAAAGTTTCATAAGTTACAATATCAGCAGGAATTATTAAATCACCTTCATTTTCTCTGTCTTCATCATCGACAACTACTACAGGAATTCCTTTTTTCAAGTCTTCAATGGCAGCTTCAATGCTGTCAAACTTTATTTTACTTTCTGACATTTAAAATCACTTCTTTCTTTTATTATATTTTCAATTAGAATCCATTTTTTTGTAAAAATTCCATTGTTAAATTTGATTTTTTTTCTTTATTTTCTATATTTTCAAAATTGTCAAACTTTAATATTTTTTCAACATATTTTCCAAACAAATCTGTTTCAATATTCACAAAATCTCCAGTTTTTTTCATTCCAACGGTAATATTTTCAATCGTATGTGGGATAAGCGAAACTGAGAAAATTCCATCATTATCATTTACATCAATTACTGTAAGGCTTGCTCCATCAATCGTTACACGACCTTTTTCAACAATGTATTTCATATTATTTTTATAATTTTTATCCAGCTGGAATTCATACACTTTTGCAATCCCCTTATCTGAAATTGATACAATTTTAGCTTCACAGTCAACGTCTCCCATTACAAGATGTCCGCCTAAAAAAGTCATAAGTGTAAGTGACTTTTCAAGATTTACAATATCTCCAGCCTTAGCACGTTTTAAACCGCTTCTTTCAATAGTTTCAAACATTACATCGGCAGTAAAGTCGTTTCCATTTAGTTTTGTAACAGTCAGACACACGCCATTTACAGCGATACTATCCCCAATCTGTGCTTTTTCAGCGACTTTTTTCCCTCTTATTGTAATCTCGATACTTGCAGATTTTTTTGCAATATCAATAATTTTTCCAGTTTCTTCAACTAAACCAGTAAACATAATTTTCTCCTGATTTTTAATTTTTTTATTTTAAATTATAATAGTTCCAGTTTAAAATGATAACAGAAAATTAGTCTGTATTTATAGTCAATCTGTTAACTATAATTTTTTTGTAAAAATTCCATTCCAACATTTTCACCATAAACATTATATTTTACATTTTTTAAAACAATAGCTTCATTCATATTTTTCTTATCAAATCCAGCAATAAAAGATTTTCCTTCAATATCGCCTAAAATTTTATTAGCAATAAAAATTTCCCCAGCATCAACAACATCTTCTTCAAATGCCTGTGAAATAAGAGATTGACCACCTTCTAATAAAATTGAGTCAATTCCAAAGGTTCCAATTTTTTCAAGAATTTCTTTAAAGCTGAATTTTGTATCATTTAAAAATACAAATTTAACCTTGTTATTTTCAGAAAAATCTAACTGTTTTTCAGAATTTTTATTTTTTTCTGATGTAATAATTATCGTTTTTTCATCAATATTTTCCTTAATAACAGTATAATCTTTTTCAGTTTTTAAATGCGGATCAATAATTATTCTGTATGGATTTACACCATTTTCAATTCTCGCAGTAAGGCTTGGATTATCGGCTAGGACAGTATTTATCCCAACCATTATTCCCATAAATTTATTTCGATAAAATTGCACTTTTTCACGTGCCGCTTCGTTTGTAATCCATTTGGAATTGCCTGTTTTTGTAGCAATTTTTCCATCTAGAGTAATTGCACATTTTAAGAATAAATATGGCAATTTTGTTAGAATATATTTGAAAAACACTTGATTTATTTTGTTGCATTCTTCTTTCAAAACATTTTCAGTAACTTCAATTCCAGCATTTTTCAATATTTGTATGCCTTTTCCAGCTACTTTTGGATTTGGGTCAGATGAGCCGATAACACATCTTTTTAGTCCCAATTTTACAATTTTTTCTGCACAAGGCGGTGTTTTTCCATAATGCGAGCAAGGTTCCAATGTAACATAAATTGTTGCATCTGACAAATCTTTAGAGTTTTTTGAAGCTTCATCCAAGGCGTAAACTTCGGCGTGAGGTCCTCCAAAATACTTGTGATAGCCAGTTCCAATAATTTTTCCATCTTGAACGACAACAGCTCCAACCATTGGATTGGGATTTACTGATCCAGCACCTTTTTTTGCCAGTTCAATTGCTATTTTCATATATTTTTCATCAATATTTTCATTCATTTTATTTTTTCCTTTTTGTGATGCTATCAATTAAATTTATAATTTTATTTTTATCAATATTTTCTGAAAATTTTACAAAAATATTTTTTATCCAATTTCTTTTATTAAATTAATCATTTCAATTGCAGAAAATGCAGCGTCTGCCCCTTTATTTCCAGCTTTTGTTCCAGCTCTTTCAATAGCTTCTTCAATATTGTTTGTAGTTAAAACTCCAAAAATTACAGGTAATTCACTTTGCAATGAAATTTGGGCAACTCCTTTTGAAACTTCTGCACAAACATAGTCAAAATGTGGTGTAGAACCTTTTATAACAGCTCCAAGAGTAATTATTGCATCATATTTTTGTGTATTTGCTAATTTTTTTGCAATTAGCGGTATTTCAAAAGCTCCTGGAACCCAAGCAATATCAATATTTTCTTCAGAAACATCATTTCTTTTTAATACATCCAAAGCCCCTCCAATCAATTTTGAAGTAATGAATTCATTAAATCTTCCAGCTACAATAGCTATTTTTACATTTCTTCCATCAAATTTTCCTTCAAAAGTTCTCATTTTTAAATCATCCTCTCATTATTTAATTTTTTATTTTCATTTAAAACTAAAAAAGCCAAGAATACTAAATTCAAGGCTTTTATATAAAGGTAGGTAATTTTAATTTGTAATTATTATAATTCTGAATTTTACAAAAATAACTGAGTCATATACAACAAAATTATTTAATAAATTCATATTAAAAATTAATCATTTCACTTCTACCATCTAGACTGTAACTATCGGTACTGGAATTACACCAGTTCAT
>NZ_CALHQO010000293.1:0-2990 GCF_938036635.1 uncultured Leptotrichia sp. | reverse complement strand
GTCCCTAAGACATTTGTCTGGTAGAAATCCTCCCAAGGCCCCCAAACAGTACAAAGGGAAGAAAATATATATTAAAATGTGGGCTTCATGGTGTCCTATCTGTCTTTCAGGATTAAGCGAAATTAATTCTTTAAGTGCAGATAAAAGTAAGAATTTTACAGTTATAACAATTGCTTCTCCAGGGCAAAAGGGAGAAAAACCTACAGCCAAATTTATTCAGTGGTATAAAGGTCTTAATTACAAAAATACTACTGTATTGCTGGATGAAAAGGGGGAAGTGCTAAAAAGGGCAAAAGTTTTGGGATATCCTTCAAACATTATACTGGATGGGAACTTGAATATTGTTAAAACTTTGCCGGGACATCTGACTGCTGCACAAATCAAAGGAGCTGTTAAATAAGTGTATAGTATTTTAATAATTGATGATGAACCAATTATAAGAAGAGGTATTAAAACCTTTATTGATTTTGAAAAATATAAGATAAGTGATGTTTATGAGGCAGAAGATGGTAATTCTGCCTTTAAGACTTTTTCAGAAGTCTTGCCCGACCTTGTCCTGCTGGATATAAATATTCCCTTTAAAAATGGGCTGACTCTTGCCGAGGAGATGAAGGAGCTGAAAAGTGATGTTAAAATAGCCATTATTTCTGGATACGACTATTTTGAATATGCTCAAAAGGCTTTAAAAATCGGAGTTGAAGACTATATTTTAAAACCTGTTTCCAAGACAGATATAAATGAGATAATTTCAAAACTTATCTATAAGCTGGAAGAAGATAAAAAATATAACGAAGCAAGAAAAATTATTAATAAAATTAGCCAAGCTGAAAAATCTGATAAAAATATTTCTCATAGCAAGTATAAAGATATTTTAACAAAAAAAATTGAAGAAAAATACAGCGATATTTCCTTTAACTTAAATTCTCTGGCAGACGAAATGAATTTGTCTTCCGGATATTTGAGTTCACTTTTTAAAAATTTGTTTGGTATTCCTTTTCAGGACTATTTGAATAATATACGGATGGAAAAGGCAAAGCTGCTACTTTTGACAACGGATCTGAAAAATTATCAAATTGGGGAGCTTGTAGGAATGGAAAACTTTAATTATTTCAATTCAAAATTTAAAAAAACTTTTGGAATGACACCGAAAGAATTTAAGAAAAGTGTGCTAGAGAAACTATGAAATTAAAAAGAACTATGAAAAACTCGATGCTGCTTCAGCTGTTTTTTTATTATATTATTGGAAATCTTCTGTTTGTACTTTTTTTAAGCAGCATTTTTTACTACACTTCAAAATACATCATAATGAACAAGGAAATTGAGTATACTAACGAAAATGTTATAAGTACATCCCGTTATATTACACTCTATGCAGATAAATTGAAAAATATAATTAATCTCTTATCTGTTGATGCCGATGTTAGAAATTTTTTAATATCAGGAAACGAAGATTCAAAAAAGAGCATTGAAAAAATGATTTATTCGATTCTTAATAGTAATAAAGGAATTAAAAATATTACTGTAATCGGGAAAAATGGTAACATTGTATCCAGTGACAAAAATAATGATATGAAAATATCAGAAAATATGATGAAGGAAAAATGGTATGTCGATGCTATAAACAATTCAGATATGCCTGTTTTTAATCCCAGCAGAAAAAATTCCACTTCCTCTATGAACTCAGCTCTCTGGTTTCTTTCAATCAGTCGGGACATAAAAAATTCAAGAGGAGAAAATCTTGGTGTTATTGTTTTTGACATTAAATATGAAATTCTTGAAAGATATTTAAATTCCATTTCTTTTGGAAAACAAATCGACAATATTATAGTAGACAAAAACAACAATATTATTTACTACAAAGATGTGAAATGCTTTGCTGATAAAAAGTGTCTTGCAAAGTTTTCAGAAAAGAATAAAAAGAAGGATACATATTTATACGAAACACAGATTGAAAATACAAACTGGAATTTAAGAAGCCTTGCAAACACAAATGACTTAGTAACCTTAAAGAAAAATTTTTCCCACATAGTTATCATTATTTTCCTAGTTTCATTAGCTTTTTCTTCCATTATTACATTTATCGTAATAACAAAGATTCTAAGGCCTTTAATAAAACTGGAAAATCATATGCAAAACTTTGAAAATAATCTACGGGAATTTCATTTGAGTGAAAAAACAGGCTATGAAATTCAGAACCTTGTAGAACATTTTAATGTAATGGTTGAAAAAATAAAATATTTGCGGGAATATGAAATAAAGGCTCTTCACAGCCAGATTAATCCACATTTTCTGTATAACACGCTAGATACTATCATTTGGATGGCAGAATTTGAAGACAATGAAAAAGTAATCAGCATTACAAAATCACTTGCAAACTATTTTAGGCTCTCCCTTAGCAACGGACACGAAAAAATACCGTTAAAAGATGAAATTATGCACACTAAAGAATATTTATTCATACAAAAGCAGAGATACGAAGACAAACTTTCCTATTTTTTCAACATAGAAGATGAAAGCCTTCTTTCCATCGAAGTTCCAAAAATCATAATCCAGCCAATTGTAGAAAACTCCATCTATCACGGAATAAAAAACCTTTCTGGAAACGGAATTATCACAATAGATGTTTACAGACAAAACAGCACTCTCAATATCTCAGTCAAAGACAACGGAATAGGCTTTGAAAAAGCTAAACAGTTCAAAAAAAGCAAGACAGGCGGTGTAGGATTTCAAAATGTCGATAAAAGAATAAAATTCTATTACGGCAAAAATTATGGCGTATTTATAAATAAAGACAACAAAACTGAAGGAGCAGAAGTAATTATAAAAATTCCTTTTAAATCAAGTTTGTAAGTTATTCTTCTACTAAACTTCATTTAAAAAATAACAATAAAATCCTATAATAATTAATTTGATTCTTGTTAAAAAAATTCAAATCTAATTTTTAAGTATCCATCTTAAAGACTTTTATAATTTTATTTATAAATATTATG
>NZ_CALHQO010000292.1:0-7624 GCF_938036635.1 uncultured Leptotrichia sp. | reverse complement strand
TAATTTTTTGATAAAATATCTTTAAATCAAAGTTTTTTTTTCTCTTCATTCTCACTATCTCTATTATAATTCAAATGAATCCTTAATGCCTCTAGTGAAATCTGAATTTCTAACAATGAAAATATTAACGAAATTATGAGCGACACTAGACTTATCCCAAAACTTATATATCCAATAAAATTTATTTGGAAAAACAGGAATAACATTGAAACAGCACATAATAATAAGCTAGAAACTCCAAAGTACTGCATCTTTTTAATATAATTTAAACGTTTCTTCAGATTCTTAACCTGATAAAATTCATGCTCGACTTCTCCGCTTGAATCCATCTGTCTGACAATGGCTGTAAGTGCCAAAAATCTGTTAGTATATGCCAGCAAAAGAAGAGATACCGTAGGAAAAAGAACAGCCGGGGTAGTTATTTCCAAAGTCATATTTTTCATCATCCTTTCAACTTTTTATAATATATTTATTTAACAATTTAAATACTACACTTTATTTTTATTATAATTGAAATTACTAAAAAATGCAAAATAAAAATGCAAGGACTAAAATTTTGCCCTTGCTTAAAAGATTTTATTTTTATTAAAATTAAAATGAATCTGGTGATGACAACACTTTTAAATCTTTATCTATTTCAAATACTAAAGGTTTTCCTGTTGTTAAATTCAGTTTTAAAATATCGTCATCTGAAATATTTAGCAAATATTTTATTAAAGCACGCAAACTATTTCCGTGAGCTGCTACAATAACATTTTTCCCTTCCTGCAAACTTTTTGAAATATGTGAATGCCAGTAAGGCAGAACTCTTTCGATAGTATCTTTAAGGCTTTCTCCAAGCGGCGCTTCAGAATCAGATAAATCTGCATATCTTCTATCTGATTTTGGATAATATTCGCTTGATTTGTCTATTGCAGGCGGGGCAACATCAAAGCTTCTTCTCCAGATAAGTACTTGCTCGTCTCCATATTTTTTAGCAGTTTCAGCTTTGTTTAATCCTTGTAATGCTCCGTAATGACGTTCATTCAATCTCCAAGATTTGTAAACTGGAATGTATAATTCATCCAGTTCTTCCAAAACGTAATTAAGAGTTTTAATGGCTCTTTTCAAATAAGATGTGTACGCAATGTCAAAAACTAATCCCATTTCCTTTAATGCTTTACCTCCAGCTTTTGCCTCTTCCACTCCTTTTGGACTCAAGTCAACATCCTTCCATCCAGTAAATTTATTTTCCAAGTTCCATTCACTTTCTCCATGCCGAATCAATACTAATTTCATTGTTTTCCTCCTTTTGATAAAGTTGTTTTATATTTGAACTAATAAAAAAGTGGCTTTATTTTACTATTTTGTTTTAGTTTCCACAACTGCTTCTGCAGAGGATGTATTTGTAGATAGTTCTTTTTCAGCAATTAAATCTTCAAGATGTTCCTTTGTTGTCATCAATTCTTCAAGGTTCATATTATCATAAGTTGCTTCTGAAGATGTTTTTATGTTTATACCTTGTTTTCTTAAAAAACTGTCAACTTTATTTTGATTCTTTTTATATAAATAATATCCTACAGCCACAGTTCCTACTCCAATTGCTGCTCCTACTAAATGTTCCTTTTTAATGTTTCCAAGTTTTATCATTTTTATACCTCCAAATTTTTATTTATTATTATTTTATCATTTATTAATTTTTATTGCAAAGCAATGTATTTGTCATTCGACTCATTGCCTGCCCTGTTATTGAAAAATATATGATCTATTAAATCGCTCAAATTTTCAATAGAATTATCGTTTTTTACATCTACAACATAATGAAATTTTCCATTATCGGCTTTTAAACGGTAAATTCTTACTTCCTTATTGGAAAAATTATTTAACGCAAGATGCCGTCCAAAAGTTGTAAACCACATAAGCGCTATCGCTGTAACCGACCTGTTTGCCAGATAGGATTTGAGCAAGTATAATGCTGGCAATATTTCTATGTCGAAAAAGCCTTTACGCTGTGTTTCTCTGTAAGCATGCTCTATAATTGCCGCGGTTGTAAGTCCAGCCGCAAAATTATTAATATCTATCTGTAATTTTTCCACTTTACTTTTTCCTAAACTGTACAGAAAAGAAAGCAGTATTGCCGCTCCAGAGTAAACAGATAATGAATCAATTGATTTTTCCTCAAAATCTTCAACAAGTTTTACTGAAGTCATTCCGTGTTCTACTGACAAGGCAGTTGCAGTTCGGTAAATCACTTCATCTATTGAAATTTCTTCAGGCTCAAATGTAACAAGTAAAGTGTTTATAGTCTGATTATACCGTAAAGCTGTATTTTTAGTTTCAACTTTTACTGTTTCAAAAAATTTTTTTGTATTGGCAATATCGTGTGAAATTTTAAATCTGACACGATTCGGTAATTTATGCAGTATTATCAAGGTTAGTTTTTTCATATCTTAATTCAAACTCCTTCAAAAACACAAAAATTTTTATTTATTAACATCATATTTTAATAGCCGTAATGAATTTCCAACTACTAAAATTGTGATGGAGTTATGCAAAATTGAACTGTATATTGCAGGCAGAAGTCCTGTTGCACCCAATACAAGTGCAAAACTGTTTATACCGATTGCCATTGCAAAATTCTGCTTTATTATTTTTACAGTGTTTTTTGCTAAACCGATTACACCTGGTATTAATAATGGATCGTCTGAAGTTATTGTAACATCAGCGGCTTCCATTGCAATGTCTGTCCGTGAACTTCCCAAAGCGATTCCTACATTTGCATAGGAAAGGGCAGGAGCGTCGTTTATTCCGTCACCTATCATAATAACTTTTGAACCAATTGAACGGAATTTTAAAATATCTTTAGCCTTGTCCTCAGGCAGCAGTTCAGACTCGTATCTATCCATTGACATTCTTGAAGCAATAGTTTCAGCCTGCTGTCTTAAATCTCCCGTTAACAGCACAATATCATCTATTCCTTGATTTCTTAGCCGATTCATTGCCTTTTTTATATTTTCCCTAGGTGGATCCGAAACACCAATAACGCCAATTAAATCATTATTTTTAGCTACATAAATTACAATTTCTCCACGATTTTGCATTCCTTTTACTATATCACTTGCTACTTCAAGAGAAATATCATTCTCTTCCATGTATTTCAGGCTTCCTACACGGATAATATCCTTATTTACAAAAGTTTCTATTCCTCTTGCAACTTTAATAACAGATTCCTTATGTTTGGGAATTTTTAATCCTCTATTTTTAATTTCATTCAAAATTGCACTTGCTAAAGGATGTGATGAAGTTTCTTCAGCTGCAGCAGCTAGTGCAAGCATTCGGTTGTCTTTCATATTTTTTCCAAAAGTTTTTAGTGTTTGGATTTTAGGTTTTCCTTCGGTAATTGTACCTGTTTTGTCAAATATTACTGTATCAGATTTTGAAAGTTCTTCCAGATAGTTGCTTCCTTTAATCAAAATTCCGTTTTTAGCCGCTGTATTAATTGAAGCAGAAAATGCTGTTGCTGTTGACAGCCTTATTCCGCATGAATAGTCAATTACAAGCATACTAAGGGCTTTTTGCAAGTTTCTGGTTGAAACGTAAACAATTCCGGCGAGCAGAAAGTTAAGAGGGATTAACTGTGCAGAAAATGTATCGGCGTAAGATTGAATATCAGCCTTGTTAAAAGCGGCATCCTCCACTAATTTTATAATTCTGGAAGCTGTCCTGTCATCTCCAACCTTTTCCGCTTTTACGGTAATATTTCCACTTTTTAAAAGCGTTCCTGCAAAAACTTCTTCTCCAGCCTTTTTCGTAACAGGCATATATTCCCCAGTAATTGCCGACTGGTCAATTATCGCCTCACCTTTTTCAATTGTTCCATCCACACTTATTTTTTCTCCAGTCTGAACAAGAATCAAATCTCCCTTGCTAATTTCTTCAATTGGAACTTTTTTGGCTGTATTTTCATCATCAGACTGCTTCCAAACGTAGTTTTCTCCAACGCTTAACATGTCTTTAATTACGCCACGTGTCTTTTTCATTGTATAAACAGTTAGAAGCTCTGCAAATTTTTCTAAAATCATAATTGTCAAAGCTGTTCGTTCACTTCCTAAAACGATACTGCTGACAATAGCTGTAGAACTTAGCGTATCTGCGTTTGGACGCTTATTTTGAATCAGAGAATAGATTCCATTTTTTAAAACAGGCAGGGCTAAAGAAACTGTTGATAAAGTTTTGTAGTTAAATAGTCGTCTAATCCCTGTTAATTTTGTCTTTGGATTTGGCAGTAGCAATAAAAGTACAGCAGCACCAATATTTTTAATAATTTCCTGTGGAGATTCTTCCTGTAGACGTCTTTCAATTACATATTTGTTTGATACTTGTTTTTTTTCATTTTTATATATATCTACCAGATATGTATTTAACGTATTTTGAAGTAAGGATATCAGGTTTTCACCAGTTAATGAAAAATTGTCAAAATAAACAAGAATAGTTCCTGTAATACTTGAAATTTCAACACTTTGGATATAATGAACCTGCATTAGCTGCTTTGTTATCTCTTCTTTATGAATTCCAAGATATTTTAAAGCTTTTGATTTTATTCTGATTCTTCCACGAATTTCGTGTAAAATCTTGCAATCCAGCAAATAATCTTTATTTAACATAAAAGTCCCTTTCTTTTTTCATTTTGGCAATAATTAAAGTTCTTTAATTATGTTATAAAAAGTATCCAAATTATCTTCTATTTCCTTTAAGGATTTATTTTCATATAATTCAGAATGATTAATCATAGTTTTCCATACTTTGTTCAGCCAGTCTAGTATTTGTTTTTCTGAAATTAATTTTACATCATAGTAAATCAGAATTTTATTTGTCACATACGAATACTCAATACTTTTTATGCCTTTTTTTGATAAAATAAGTTCTGTAACTCGATAATCATATTTTTTTAATTCTTCTGGAATCTTTGACAAATTTGGAACCGAAAGCCTTAATCTGCCAGGAATACTGTGTACAACCTTTATCTGGTTAAACATCAGATATGTAGCCTTAAATAAATTTTCTAACATTATTTTCTTTTCCCTTCTGATAAAAAAATAAAAGCCCACCATAATAAAGTAGTACCTGTAGGCAATTTTGGAATTTCTCTTAATTTTTTAATGCCATAAAAAGCAAAAATTCCTGCAACTAATGTCTTTAAGTCCAAATAACCTCTACTTTTATTGTAAATAGCCATATCAACAGATTCAAATGCCTGTTTTAACAATTTTTTTACTTTTCCAGGCTTATTTTTTAAGGCTTCTTCTTCCAGATGGAGCAATTTTAGAACGATTAAATACAAAAACGAACTCTCAATAATTTTTTCATCAAAATAAATTAAGATGCTTCCAATAATAGAATTAACGCTTACTGAGTGTATTCCCGATAGTTGACGCATATTATTTAAAAATTCCTGTTCTAACTCCTCATTCTCTTTTAATGCATCTGTTTGAAGTCTCAACCGTCCATTCTGGTAATGTTTTACTTGAATAACGCCATAAAAATTTTGTAACATAATTGACTCCTTAAATATTTTTATAAATCATTATATACCTTTTTATTTTAAATTTCAAGGATTTAATTAAATAAAATAAAACGAACTTTAAAATAATTTTATCAAAAAATAAGGGCATTTCTAACACCCTTATCCTAAAAAATTATTAAATTTAAAATTCATATTCCCCATTCCAAGTAATAAACAATTTAACAAGTTCTTCCGATACCTTTCTGTTTCTTTTGTCAATATCTTCAAAAGTCCAGTCGGTCTTATCTGCTGGGATTAATTCACGTACATATTTAATTTTAGATTTTTCATAACTTGCTTTTTTCTTTTCAAAAAAGTTTTCTGAAGCTTTAATCGACAATTTCTTTTCAAAAGGAATCTTGTTTCCAATATAATTTATATATTCTTTAACCTGTTTATTTTCAACACTTTCTGAGAAACGGTTACTCCATTTTTGTGGCAATATATATTCAATTTCCCATTTTTCAGGAAGTAATTCATCTTGATTGTTGTAAACAACCATTTTTAAAATCATACGCACAAGATTTTTGTTTGGTGTCTTGACTTTTTCCTGCAATATGGAAATTGGAATATTCTTGAATGCAATTTTTGGAGAAATATTATCAACAATATCAACATTAAGTTTAAGAATATCAGCTTTTACAGCGGCAACACTCGGTGTTACAAGATAATTTGCTGTCAGTTCCAAAAATAGCTTTCTTAAAAATTTTAAGAAATAAATTTCAAAATTTTCTTTTTCGCCATGTGACAAATAATAGACAACAACAGGATATTTCCAAGATTCATTTGGATAAGCTGATAAAGTATCCAAAATCTTTATAATCTGTATATTTTCTGTCCAAGGCTTGTCATCAATTGATTCGTGCCTATTCATCACAACCCATAAATCAAGAATCTGATCTAGATGCTTCAAAAGATTTGATTTATAAAGCCTTGTAAATCCGCCCTTTGAATAAAAACGTCTAAGTCCAAGTGTAGTCGTTGCCACATCTTTTTCTACTGCCCTTAGATAAAACATATAATAATAAAACAGCTGTTTTACATTTTCCTTGGCATAAATTGCCCGTTCGCTTAGTTTTTTCCATTGTTTTATAAACATTTTCTTGTATTCTTTTTTAATTCGGTTATACATTTTTGCCTTAAAAATATCAGCTTCAGAAAGTGGCAATCCTCTGTCATTCAAAGTAGAAAATACACTTAATGCGTCATCTTGCGAATCTGTATTTATTGGAAAGACTACCGCTCTATTTAAAGTATAGTAAATAAATTCAAGCATTAATGTGGGGCTTAATTCACAAAGTTTATCAAATAACTTTTGAAATAAAATATAATTTTTTGAATAATTGTCAGTAGCTTCAGGATCAGCAACTCCAGTTTCCAAAATATTTTGTAAAATTTTATTTCCTTCATTATCTATAACTCGTGAATTTATAAGCACGCTTTTATAATCAACTTCTCCAGTTAATTTCTCCTGCTTCCAGAGTGCAGGCTGAATTTGTCTTATAAAATTTTCCTGCTCAACAGTTTTTTCCTCATAGGAAACTAATTTTGTATAAATTGCACGCAAAAGAAGAAACAATGAAGTAATTCTCTGCTGTCCGTCAATTATTTCCTGTTCTCCATTCTCATTTTCATAAGAAACTATGCTCCCTAAAAAATATGTTCCTTCCACTTCACTATTTCTCTTTGACTCATTTTCAGTAAATTCTAATAAATCATAAAACAACGTCTTAGTCTCATTTTCAGTCCAGGAATATGGTCTCTGATATTCAGGTATTAAAAACATCTGATCTTTTCCACTTTCCAGCAACTGTTTGATACTTTGCTTATTAACTTGTATTGTTGCAACCATAACGCCTCCTACCGTTCTTTTTATAAATTATACACCATTTCAATGGTATTTTTCAACCGAAAAAATTTTAGGGAAAAAATTGCTACTATAATTTGTTCTTTATAATTATTTTTGATGCTAAAAAATATAAACATATATTTTGGTTATCAAAATAAAAATATCCAATTGTAAAAAATATAAAAACATTATATAATTAAATAACAGTGGTTATATATTCGGATTTTTTTATA
>NZ_CALHQO010000291.1:0-1351 GCF_938036635.1 uncultured Leptotrichia sp. | reverse complement strand
CAAAAAATGGATGCCTTGGAACAATAAGCGCTATTTGCACTGGATACTACCAAAATATGAGATTTGTGAAAAAAGCTGTAAATGGTCGTCCTCTTGGGACAGAAAATGCCTATAACCGTGAAGCCCTTTTTGAAATATTTAAAAATGCAAGAAAAATTTGTGGAGATAAACCGCTTGCGTGCAATATTCTTCATGCAATAAATGATTATGAGAGAGTGGTAAAGGATGCTCTTGAAGCTGGGGCAAATATTATTGTTACAGGAGCAGGGCTTCCGTTGGAACTTCCAAGGCTTGTAAAAGATTATCCAGATGTGGAAATCGTTCCGATAGTTTCATCAGCCAGAGCTTTGAAAATAATCTGCAAAAAATGGAAAGCTGCCGGGAGAATGCCGGGAGCAGTAATTGTGGAAGGACCAAAAAGTGGTGGACATCAAGGTGCAAAATATGAAGAATTATTTGCTCCTGAACATCAGCTGGAAGCAATTTTACCACCGATTAAGGAGGAACGTGATAAATGGGGAGATTTTCCTATTATTGCGGCAGGTGGAATATGGGACAATAACGATATAAAAAATATTATGGCGCTTGGAGCTGATGCCGTTCAAATGGGAACAAGATTTATCGGTACTTACGAATGTGATGCAAGCGATGTTCTAAAACAGGTTCTGCTCGATGCAAAAGAAGAGGACATAGTAATTGTAAGTTCGCCAGTTGGCTATCCAGGACGTGCTGTAAAAACGAACTTAGTTCAGACGTTGGAGCCAAATACAAAGAAAATAAAATGTATAAGCAACTGTGTATTTCCGTGTGAACGTGGAAAAGGAGCAAATAGAGTGGGATACTGTATTGCAGACAGTTTAGGAGACGCTTATTTAGGTAGGCTTCAAAGCGGATTGTTCTTCTCGGGAGCTAACGGATGGAGATTAAAGGAAATAGTGCATGTAAAAGATCTGATAGATGAGCTTATGACGGAAATTGATTAAGAGTATAGTAAAAATCAGGAACAAGGGGTGGAAACAGGAAAATCCCCTTGTTTTCTACTTATTTTAATGAAACGGATATAGATTTTGAATTTCGTTTTTAAGCGGTTTTGCCATATTTGAGTCTTGCAGAAAAATTTGTATATTGAATCTTTTTTATTTTTTACTGGAAGATTGAAATATGGCGGTATAGACACTCGTAAAACAAAAATAAAAAACAGAAAATGGAGAAAAAAATGGCTAGAAACATAAGTGTAAAAAGGGTAATGAACATTCTTCTGAACAAAGATGCCGATGAAATCGAAGATAATAAAGGAAGAAAAGTCAGAAAAAATGAAAAGCGTGAGCCAATGAAGCCTAGGACAAAAAAT
>NZ_CALHQO010000290.1:0-21509 GCF_938036635.1 uncultured Leptotrichia sp. | reverse complement strand
AGTAAGAAGAATTAAGAAAAGTACAATAGGATAAAGGCAAGAGTAAAAGTGGTTATGAGCCGATTTGTAGATAAACTATAGAAATATAGTCTATTTATAAGTCGGCTCTTTTTGTTTTAAAGACTAAAAGAAATTATTAGTAATATCAGTTATATAGAAAAAGGATTGATGAGGGCCTTGAACTTACAAATTGGATACAAAGATAGATGACGGGAAGCAAAAGATAAGATGATGAAAAAATAAAAAAGGTACTTCTGGAGAGACAAAAAAGAGCGAACGGGTTCGAAGCCCCAGAAAAAATTTGTACACTAATTTTTTCAAATTTCATTTCCGTTCCGAAGGAGGTGTTATGTTAATAAAAGAAAATCAAATAATAAAAGCGACAGAATTGGCTAAATTACTGGGAATAACAGATAGACACCTTCGGAATTTGGCTAATGAAGGAGTGATAAAAAAAACGGAAAAAGGTAAGTATTTATTATTGGAAAGCGTTCGAGGATATATTGAGTATATAGAATCTAAAAATGATGTGGATTTGAATCTGAAAGATGAAAAAATCAAGGAAGAGATAAAGAAAATAAAAAAAGAAACTGAATTAAAGGGCTTAAAAATAAAAGAACTTAAAAACCAGTTACATTCGGCAAGTATTATTGAAAAAGTGATGACTAGTAGTCTTGTGAATTTGAAAGGAAGGTTATTGTCTTTATCAAATAGATTAGCTCCGCAATTAATTGCTTTGGATAATTTGGGAGAGATCCAGGAAGTTATACAAGATTCAATAGTTGAAGCATTGGAAGAACTTAGCGAATATAGTCCAGAATTGTTTAAAAACAAAAACTTTATTGAAGAAGATGATGAGGAAGAACAGGAAGGAGTTGAAATTGGAAAAGGAAAACGTGGCAGATCTAAAAAAGGCAAATGATTTATTTAAGAAAATATTTTCAGTTTTAAAACCTCCGCCAAAATTAACAATAGATACATGGGCAGATAGATATAGAATTTTAAGTTCTAAAAGTTCAGCTGAACCGGGTAAGTGGAGGACTGACAGAGTACCTTTTCAAAGAGAAGTTATGAGGGCTATATCCGATAGGAGAACAGAACGAGTTATTATGAAATACGGAGCCCAATTATCTAAAACAGAAATTTTAATGAACACTGTTGGATATTATGCTGACTATGAGCCTTCACCAATAATGTTTTTAATGCCGACTAAAGATATGGCACAAGATTTTTCAACCACAAGACTTAACGATATGATTCAATCGACACCGCAATTAAGAAGTAAAATTATTGAAAATGATAATGCAAGAGATACAAAAAGGCAAAAGGAATTTGCAGGTGGTTATATTGTTTTAACAGGAAGTAACTCAGCTGCTGAATTGGCAAGTAGACCGATTAGAATTTTACTTGCTGATGAAATTGATAGATTTCCGTCTAATGTAAAAGACGAGGGTGACCCTTTAAATTTGGCAATTGAAAGAACAAAAACTTGGGCTAATAAAAAGATAGTATTAACAAGCACTCCGACAATTAAAGGTGGGAGTAGAATAGAATTAGCTTATGAAAACAGTACAAAAGAAGAATATTACATACCTTGTCCAAAATGTGGCGAAATGGTTAAGTTGGAGTGGAAAAATATAATTTTTGAAAATGTCTCACATAAATGTGAAAAATGTTTGGAATCTTCAAGTGAATATGAATGGAAAAAAAATCTTATTAAAGGCGAGTGGAGAAGAAGTAATTTAGAAATAGATCCTTATCAAGTACGGGGGTTTCATATTTCAGAACTTTATAGTCCGTTTTCAAAATGGGAAAGCATTATTCAAAAATTTAAAGAAGCCAAAGGCGATGAACAACTTATGAAGGTATTTGTTAATACAGCTCTCGGAGAATGTTTTGAAGAAAAGGTTGAAAGATTTGATTTTGAAAAAATACAAGCGAGAGCTGAGGATTATGGAGAATACATAAACGAAGAAGATGGTACGATAAATGATATTGAAATACCTGATAAAGTTACGGTATTGACTGCTGGTGTAGACGTTCAAGATGACAGGCTTGAAGTTGAAATTGTTGGATGGGGACCAGGAGAAGAAAGTTGGGGAATTTATTATAGAGTTATTATGGGAAATCCTGCATTGCCGTATGTATGGAATACATTGGATGAATTTCTTATGAGAGATTTTGAATATCAGAATGGAGAGAAAATAAGAGTTGCTTGTACTTGTATTGATACAGGCGGACATCATACTGATGATGTTTACAGGTATGTAAAAGCAAGAGAACAGTTGAATATTTTTGGAATAAAAGGAAGCGGAGAAACTGGGAGACCTCTTATTTCACGTCCAAGTAAAAATAATAAAGGTGGTATTTCGTTATTTGTGCTTGGGGTTAATACTGGAAAAGATTCAATAATGAGTAATTTAAAAGTTGAGAAACCAGGAGAAAAATATATGCACTATCCAAACGACCCTAAGCGTGGATATGATGAAGTTTATTTTAAAGGACTTACTTCTGAAATAAAAATTGTTACATTTAGCAAAGGGCAAGCTAAAATCGAGTGGAAAACAATCGGAGATAAAAGAAATGAGCCTTTGGACATTCGAAATTATGCACAGGCGGCATTGAGAATAGCGAATCCTAACTTAAATATACGGTATTCAACGGATGTGCTTAATAATTTTAGGACACAACAAAGAAATAATGGTAGGCGAATAATTCGTAGCGGAATATAGGGAGGTAAAAATGTATAGTGTAGAAACTTGCAAAGAAATGATAAATTCATATATTAAGGCTGAAAAGTCTGTATTGTTGGGACAGAGCTATAAAATTGGAAGCAGAGAATTGACTAGGGCAGACTTAACCGAAATTATAAAAGCTAGACAATTATGGGAGCATAATTTAACGCTTGCACAAAACAGTGGACGGCGTACACAGTCTGTACAGGTTATAATAAGAGATTTGTAATAGTTAGGAGGTGGAAATGATTGAATTTATTTGATAAGGCAGTAGGAGTATTTAATCCAGAAAAAGCATTAAAGATGGCTGGAGCAAGAGAAAGGCTAAAGCTGTTTAACCAAAATCAAAAAATAATGAATAAAGGTTATGGAGAACATGGGGCGAGTACCCGTAAAAAATCTTTGAGAGGATGGTTTGCTTCTCTCGGTGGAGTGAAGAACGACATTTATAACTACCGTGAAAAACTTGTGGCTCGTTCCAGAGATTTATATATGGGGGCACCTCTAGCTAATGGAGCTTTGAATACAATGAAAATGAATGCTGTTGGTTCAGGATTAAAATTAAAATCAAGTATTGATTCAGATATTGTAAACTTATCCGAAGATGAGATAGAAACGTTAGAAACTAAAATTGAAAAAGAATTTAATTTATGGAGTAATTCTAAAATAGATCAAACAGGTTTACTTAACTTTTACGAAATTCAAGATTTAGTTTTTTTGACAACGTTGTTAAATGGAGAATGTTTTATTCATTTGAATTATTTTGAAACTCCAGAAAATCCGTATAGTTTGAAATTATCCATAATTGAGCCTGACAGAGTAAATACTCCAAGCAATAAAATGAGCGACACTTCTATTGTTCAGGGAGTACGATTTGACAAAAATGGACGTATTGATGGTTACTATATTCAGGAACATAATCCAAACGACGAAATTATGGGTACGAATCAACATAAATATGTAAAAATGTATGGAAGTGAAAGCCAATTAAATATAATCCATTTGACAACTTCGGAGCGTCCAGGACAAGTAAGAGGCGTGCCAATATTAGCTCCTGTAATGGAAAGTCTGAAACAACTTGATAGATATACAAATGCAGAATTAACGAGTGCAATTATAAGCAGTATGTTTACAATTTTTATTGAATCAGCTGATATACCTCAAACAAATCCAGGGGATTTATCGAACGTCGGACAAAAAGATGCCATAGCAAACGAAGAATCTGGAACGTTGGAGCTTTCAAGTGGTGCAATAGTAACTCTTAATAAGGGGGAAAAAGCGACATCTGTAAATCCGGCAAGACCTAATGCACAATTTGAGCCATTTATGACGGCTATAATACGACAAATCGGAAGTAGCTTGGGTATTCCTTATGAACTTATGATAATGCACTTTACAAGCAGCTATTCAGCAAGTAGAGCAGCTTTATTGGAAGCGTGGAAAACTTTTAGAAAAAAACGTGAATGGTTTGCTAAAAATTTTTGCCAACTTGTTTATGAAGAGTGGCTAAGAGAGGCAGTTTTACTAGGAAGAGTAGAAATAAATGATTTTGAAAATGACATTTTGATTAGAAAAGCATACAGTAACGCAATTTGGAGTGGAACATCACAAGGACAGTTAGATCCTACGAAAGAAGTTAATGCGGCAATTTTGAGAATAAATGCCGGGTTATCAACGAGAAGCCGTGAAACTATTGAATTAAATGGGGGAGATTTTGAACAAAATATAAAAATATTGGCAAAAGAACAAAAAATAGCAAATGAGAAAGGAGTGATTTTGGATGGGACAATTTATACCGAACCACCAAACAATGAGCCAGAGGAATAAAACTATATGGAATATAGTTAAAAACGATGATAAAAATGCCGAATTGATGTTATATGGTGATATAGCTGAAAGTTTTTGGGGTGATACCATAAGTGCTAAGGAAGTTACAGAATATTTAGCTGACTTAGATGTAGAAAATATTAATGTCTATATTAATTCAAATGGCGGGGTAGTTGACACTGCTATTGCAATTAATAATGCTTTGAGAAGACATAAAGCCAAAGTAACTGTAAATATTGATGGTATTGCAGCAAGTGCGGCTACTTTAATCACGTGTGCTGGAGATACAGTTAGAATGCCTAAAAACGCTTTGTTTATGATACATAACCCTTCAACAATTGCAATGGGGGATTCAGAAGAGATGAGAAAACAGGCAGATGTACTTGAAAAATACAAAAATTCGATAACGGAAACTTATTTGCAAAAAGTTAATATTGATAAAGAAAAATTATCAGAACTTATGGATAGTGAAAGCTGGTTAAGTGCTGAAGAAGCGTTGAAATATGGGTTTATTGATGAAATAATCGAAAATACAGATATTCAAGTTGTAGAAAATAAGGTTATTTCAAACAATATGGTATTTAATATGGCGGAGTTTAAAAACTTTAATGTTGATAAAAATATAAAAAATAACGGAAAAGGAAGTGGAAAAATGACAAAAGATGAAATAAAAGCACAATTTCCTGACATTTATGCCGAAATTGTAAATGAAGGAAAAGAAATTGGAGTAAAGGAAGAAAGAACAAGGATACAGGAAATCGAGAATTTAGGATATAACCACGAAGTAGTTGATAAAGCTAAATTCAAAGAGCCTAAAAATGCTAGAGATTTAGCATTGGAAATTGTAAGTTTAATGAAACAGGAAAATCAAAATAAACTTAACAGGATACAAGATGAAGGGAAACCACTTAACAATATGCCGAAAGGTAATGATGATGGAGTTAATGATGAGCAAAAAGCAGCAAATAAAATTTTAGCATTTTTTAAGAAAGGCGGTAAATAAATATGAAACATGATTATACAAATGAGCCAGATCATTTGATTGTTGGGAAAAAGGAACTGGTTGTAGCAGAACTCGTTTTACAGGTCGGAAAAACTGTGAAAAGAGGAGATATTGTGGATAAAGACGGTGCGATAATAACCGATACTGGAAAAGTATTTGGAATTGTTACAAGAGATGCAGATGCAACTGGAGCTACTGCAAAAACAACTGTTTATACCGAAGGTGAATTTAATATTGATAAAGTGAACTTTGGTACGGCAACAGAGGAAAAAGTAATTGAATTATGTAGCGACAGAAATATTTATTTAAGAACATTAGGAGGTAAGGAATAACAATGAGCATGAATTTAGATTTGAGTTTAAGAACATTATTTTTAGTAACAGAGGCAATGCCGAGACCAAGAACATTTTTATTTGATACGTTTTTTGCAAATAGGGAAAATTTGGATACTGAAACAGTAACTATTGAATTTAAAAATGGTAGAAGATTGATGGCTCCATTTGTCGATAGATATGTTGACGGAGAGGAAATGCCAAAAGATACATTTTCAGGAAGAACATTCAAACCTTATGCAGTCGCTCCTAAAAAGACGTTTCACGCAGATGAGTTGACTTTTGAAAGATTGCCAGGAGAAAATCCGTTTTCACAAAGTGATCCTGATACAAAAAGACAAAAAAAAATTGCCGAAACTTTGCAGGAACAAAGCGAACAGATTGCAAGACGTTGGGAGGCTATGGCAGCTGAAACATTATATAAATTACAAACTACAATCGACGGAGAAGGAATATCAGACACAATCAAATATTATGATAACTCTTCTACGGAACATCATACAACCGTCGCTTCAACTTGGGACAATGCTAATTCTGACCCAATTAAAGATATAAAGGCTGTATTAAGCGAAATTAATAAAGCTGGAGGAACTAGACCAGAAGCCATAATTCTTGACCCGTTGGCTGCGGAATTATTTATTAATAATAAAGCTGTACAAAATATGATGAATCTTAGAAATGCTTATTTTGGGGATATAAGACCTGAAGTTGAGGGTGTAAATGGTGCAAGTTATATTGGTACATTGACTGGATTAGGAATTGATATTTTTGAATATCAAGAATATTACGATTATGTGGATAAATCTACAAAACAAACTAAGACAAAAGCAATTATTCCAGATTACACAGCTTTATTTGCACCAAAAGGCAATTTAGTAAAATTTGGAGCTGTAAGTACAATTAAAGATGGACTTTTGGAAGGGGATTTAATCCCTAGAACCTACACAAAGGAAGAAAATGATACTATCACAATCCGTACAATGTCAAAACCAGTAACAATTCCTTTGAACACGAAATCATTGAAAGTTCTAAAAGTTAAGTAGGTGATGGTTGATGGCAGTATATATAGTTAAAGAATCGTTTATTTATGACGGAAAAATACAAAATATCGGCGAAGAAGTTCAAATGCTGGAAAAAGATGTGATTGAAAATTGTATCAATAGAGGACTGATAGAGAAAAAAGACAATAAAAAAGCAGATACAAATGACATTCTTGAAGAAACAGGAGTGTCAGATTCTGAATCTAAAACGGATAAAAATAAGAAAAAGTAGGCAAAAAGCATGAATTTTAAAAATATTTTAGAAAACGATATACAAAATACATTTTTAAATTCAGAAGAGTTTGGAGAAACGCATAATTTGAACGGTACTGATGTTATTTGCGTGACAGATGAGGACAGTTTTCAGGAAAAGGAAATTAGCGGGAAATTAACAATAGAAAATGGATTTTACAAGGAAGGAATTACAGTATTTATTGATAAAAAATATTTGAAGTATAAGCCTGAAGGCAATATGAGGATAGATTTTGACAATAAAGAATGGATAGTTGCAAACTGTAAAGAGAACTTTGGTATGTATGAACTTGATTTGTATAGATACACGGATTATTAGGAGTTGATTTAGATGTTTACAATTCAATTTGATGAAAGCGTTCTTAATGATATAGAGAATAAGTTTATTGAATTTCCGCAACAAGCTCCGAGGGCATTGGCGAGCGCTTTGAATAGAGTTTCGAGTATGACTAAAACTCGTATGGTTAGAAATGCACGAAAAATTTATACAGTTAAATACGGTGAATTATTAAAAGGATTAACTGCTAACAAAGCATTTCCTGCCAAGCTGATAGCACAAATTAATTCTAAAGGAAATTATTTAGGACTTGATAATTTTCAATTGAATCCAAGTACGAGAATTGGTAGAACACCAGTAACAGCAACAGTAAAGAATGGGAATGGAATAATGCTTAACGGTAATACGTTTATAGCTTATAGAGACGGACACTTAGGAGCATTTGAAAGGGAGGGAAGTGGAAGATTGCCAATTAAAAGAAAATATGGACCGTCTGCTCCACAAATGTTAGGACCTACGACGTGGTTACCTGATCTTGATGAATTTATGTCTCAAAAATTAAACGAAAGGTTTGAACACGAGTTGAATAGACTCTTGTCAATGTAATTTATGGGTATTAAAGTTATTGAAAAAAGTTTGTATGACTTTTTGTGTGAGGAATTTAAAGATACCGATTATCAAATATTCCGAGGGGCATTGCCAGTTAGGAGATATGGTGAAATTGATAAAAACACGGGACAGAAAAAGCCGTTTTTTCCTTGTGTGACATTAAGAGCTTTGAGTTCAAGGCAAATTACGGAAGGAATGGACAGTTATGATTGCGACGCTACTTTTGAAATAATAGTTGGGACTAAAAATGAAGATTATATTGAAAATCTTTACAAAGGCGAAGAAATTAGAAGTAAACTTTTAACTAAAGTTTATGATGAAAGAGGTTGGGCGATACGGGAAGATAAAGAATTTAAGTGCGATTTATATAGCGACGAGTTTGGAGATTTCATATTTTCAAGAATCACATTTACGGTTTGGGATTATCCTGTTGAGCCTGAAATTTTGAAGGAGGAATAATGGAAGATAAAAAGCAATATATTTATTTGGGAGATACGCTGGAATTTAAAGATATTAGATTTACAAAAGGTGTTATTTACTACAGCAATGAAGTAATTGAAACAAAACTTGAGAAATATCCGCTATTGAAAAGAACTTTGGTGGATGTTAATCAAGCTAGTGAAGCATTACAAAATGAAAAATTGCTTGAAACAGTAACACAGCAAATTAAAGACCAAATAAGAGAGGAGGCTGAATAATGGGTTATAAACACGGAACTTATCAAACTGAGACATCGAGTGATATATCACTACCGATAGTGCTTGATTACGGACATTTTATTGTAGGGACTGCACCGATGAATAAAGTAAAAAAAGAAAACAGAAGAGTGAACGAGATTGTAAGATTAGGAACTTATAAAGAAGCTATTCAGTATTTTGGAGATACTTACGACTTGGATTTTTCAATTTCGCAAGCAATAAAAGTATTTTTTGAGTTGTATAAAGTAGCACCGCTTTATGTTGTGAATATCTTGGATCTTGAAAAACATAAAACAGTTAAAAAAACTCAAAATGATTTGAGTTTAACAAATGGTAAAGCTGTTATTCCAAATCACAAATTGATAACAGATACATTAGTAGTTAAAGAAAATGCAACATCACAAGTTATTTCAGACGCTGTAACGATGTGGACGGATGAAGGGCTTGAAATATATGCTAAACCATCGAATGGGACTAAAATTGATATTGAATATGAAGAAATTGACTTGTCAAAAGTAACAAAAGCTCAGGCTTTAGGTGGATATGATATTTCAACAATGAAAAGAACTGGATTAGAATTATTAGATGAAGTTTATTTAAAATATTCGGAATTGCCGGCTTTCATTGATATTCCAGATTTTTCAAACGATAGTGAAGTTGCGGCGATTATGCAAACAAAATCTAAAAATATAAATGGGAATATGTTTGAAGCGGTTGCGTTGATTAATGCACCGATTGATAAGCCTTATGACCAAATTCCAAAATGGAAAGATGATAATAATATTAATGGGAATGATCAAATTGTGTTATATGGAATGTTGGGACTGGCTGGTAAAAAATATATTCAGTCTATTCAGTATGGGGCGTTATCATTATCAGTGGATAATGAAAAAAACGGAGTACCTTCACAGGTGCCGTCTAATTTTGCATATAAATGTGACAGTTTATATTGGAAAAATACAAACGGAAAACTTGAGGAAATAATTTTAGATAAGGAGCAGCAGGCTAACTTTTTAAACAAGAACGGAGTAGTAACAGCTATTAATTTCAAAGGCTGGCGTTGTTGGGGGACTGAAACTGCACTTAATCCAATGGCAACAGATCCGAAAGACAAATTCATAAAAACTCGTAGAATGTTTAAGTATATAGGAAACGAGCTGGTTATAAGTCTTTTTGATAAAGTGGATAAAACATTCTCTAAAAAATTAGCTGAAACAGTAACAAAATCAATGAATATCAGATTGAATGCTATTGTAGCTAGAAATGATTTGTTAAGTGCGAGTGCAACGTTATCAAGTGAAGATAATGACGCAATTAATGTTATGAACGGCGATATTACTTGGATTATTAAATTAGGAGTTATCCCAGGGATGAAATCGGCAACATTTAAGAAAAAATATGATGTGGACGCATTAACAGAGTTTGCAAACAGTTTAGGAAAATAGGAGGAATTAGGAAATGGCAAAGACAAAATTACCTTTAGCGATTGTGGATGCCGATTTATACATAAATGGAACAAACAATCTTGAAGGTGTCGGGGAAGTTGAACTTCCGAACATTGAATATGCAACGGTAACAACAGAACAGCTTGGAATGGCGGCAGAATTTGAAGCTCCGTTAATCGGGCATTATAAAAAAATGTCTGTAAAAATAAAAATGGACAGCATGAACGATACATTGCTGAACTTTAATAATAGTGATTCTATTCAAGTTGAATGTCTTGGAGCGTTGCAAGAATTAAATAGAATGACGCATTCTCCAAAAATAACTGGAGTAGACGCTACAATGAAAGGATTTATTACCAAATTTGATGGACCAAAAGTTCAGAATGGTAAAAAATTTGAAGGCTCATTTGATATGAGCTTGACTTATTACAAACTAACTATAAACGGCAAAACAATTATCAATATAGATGTGTTGAACGGAATCGCTAGCGTAAATGGTGATTACAATAATATTGTCAGAAAATTGTTAGGACATATTTAAGGAGGATAGGAATGATTATTGAATTATCAAAAGAATATACTTTGGGAAGTAAAAAATATAAGGAAATTAACTTGGATTTTGACAGTTTAACAGGAAATGATTTGCTGGAATGTTCAAGAAATTACAAAATGAGAACAGGAAAAGCAGCAGAAAGTTTTAAGGATTTCGATGACCCTTGGGGATTAAGCGTTGCAGAAAAGGCTTCAGGAATTAAATACGGAGATTTATTAAAACTTGGTGCTTCAGACTTTTTGAAAATTTTGAATCAGACTAAAAAGTTTTTGACGAAAGGCTGGGATATAGAAGAGGAGAAAAAGAACAGAGAAACCCAGCCACAAACAGAGATGTAGAAATATTTTTGGATCTGATAACAGATTTGCTTGCAGGACTTAACTATTTCAAAATCAATATGAGCTATGAAACGTTAATGTCCTGTACCTTTGATGAATTAGATTATTGGATATTAAGGGCGAATCAGTTAATTGAGGACGAAAAGGCAAGACGGGAAGAAGAAAGTGAATAAAAAAGGTGGATTAATTATTTTTTCGTCAAAGAAAAGGGGGTTATATGTCTAAAAATTTAGAGTTAAATTTAGTTTTAGGTGCAACAGTAGCTGGTGCAGTTTCAGGAATGATGCAGGTAGCAAATGCTATGAAAAATGCGAGTAAAAGCATAAAGGAACTGGATCAAAAAACTAAAGAACTACAAAAAACTCAAAAGTCTTTTGAAAAAATGGATAAAATTCGTGAAAGTTATAATAGAATCACTCAACAATTCAAAGCTACAAAAGAACATTTGGAAAAACTGAAAGCTGAATATGAAAAAAGTGGATACGAAAACAAGGATTTAGCAAAACAAATTAAACAGACTGAAAAAGCTGTAGAAACTCTAAATAAACAGAAAGAACGGCAGAAACATATGTTTGAAGCCGCAAGAAGTGCAATCGAAGCCGAGGGAGCAAGTCTTCAAAATTATAGGAATAAAGCTCAAGAAGTTGATAAAGAACTTGAGAAAATGAATAAATTGAAAGAAATACAAGGTAAATATGAAGCAAGAAAAGAATTTGCCGGAAAAATGAATGATTTTGGTGATAAACAGATAATACAAGGTATGGAATGGCAGGAGCTTTGGCTGTTCCTGTTAAATTAGCAGTTGACTTGGAAAATGCTCAAGCAGACTTAAAAAAAGTTGCTGATTTTAGTTCAAAACAAATGGAAACAGGGTTTTACAAAGCTATGAGAAATTTTAGTGAAAATAGTCCACTATCTCAAGTAGAATTATTTCAAATTGCAGGAGCAGGAGCTCAAGCGGGAATAAAAACAAATGAATTGGAAAGATATACTAAAGATGCAGCTAAAATTAAAGTTGCTTTTGATATGAACACTGAGGTAGCAGGAAACTTTTTGGCAAAAACAAGGGCACAATTAAATTTAGACCAGAACGGAGTAATGCAATATGCTGATGTAATTAATTATTTAGCAAACACCGTGGCTGTCACAGCTCCAGAAGTAGCAGATATTTCAAGCAGAGTAGCTGGATTGGGTGGAATGGCTGGTATTTCTAAAGAGGGAGTTACAGGATTAGGAGCAAGTTTGGTTTCTTTTGGTGTTCCGTCGGAAGTGGCAGCAACTGGCTTAAAAAATATTTCATTAGGTTTGATGGCTGGAACTTCGGCGACTAAAAAACAAGCGGCCGCTTTCAAGTCATTAGGACTAGATGCAGAAGACGTTGCTAAAAGAATGACAAAAGACGGAGAAGGAACACTAATTGATGTTTTTCAAAGAATTAAGAAGTTGCCAAAAGATGTCCAAGCAGCAACTCTTAAAGAGTTGTTTGGTAAAGAATCTATTCAATCAGCCTCTGAATTGGCAAAACATATTGATGAAGTCAGTAAAAATATGAGAAATGCTCATGACAGAGCAAAAACAGCTGGAAGTGTTGATAAGGAATACAACCAAAGATTAAAGACAATGGGAAATGCTTTTTCAACTTTAAAAAATAGAATTATTAACATGGGAGTAGATTTAGGTTCTGCTTTAGGACCTAGTTTAGTTCAAGTTGCAAATTCGATTGGTCCGTTAATCAAGAAATTTTCTCAATTTATTCAAAAACATCCGCAATTAACTACAAATATTTTAAAGGGTGTAGCAGCATTTGCAGCATTTAAAATAGGAATTGGTGGATTAGCCAAAGGATTTGCGCCTTTATTTAGCGGGATATCAAAAGGAATGTTAATTTTTGATAAATTTAAAGTTGCTGGAAATTTTGCTGATGGATTTAAAATAGCATTTCCTGTACTGAGCAAGATTGGAGCTGCTTTAAAACCTCTTGGAAAAGCTGGATTTAATGGATTAGTAAGTGGAATTAAAGCGGGCGGAAGTGCTTTTAAAACAATGTTAAATCCGATAAATATGGTAAAGCTTGCTTTTAATGGATTGAAATTAGGTGGAAGTTCAGCTATTAAGATATTTAAGTTAATGTTAAATCCTTTTAAAATGTTGCGAGGTGCAATAGGAATAATAAAAAGTGTAGGTATAGCGATAAAAATGGCATTTTTAGCAAATCCTGTTGGAGTTATAATAGGAGCAATTGTTGGATTAATAGCAATATTTGTAATACTTTACAATAAATCTACGTGGTTTAGAAATGGAGTAAATAATGCAATGAAACAGATAATGCCACACGTCAAAGAATTGGGCAGAACGATAAAACAAGGAATAGGGCAAGCAATAACTTGGGTTTCAAATAAGATGAAACAGGCTGGACCTCACATGAGGAATGTATGGAACAGTTTAAAACCTGTGTTATCTGTGATAGGAACAATAATAAAAGTTGTAATTATTGTAGCTATAAGATTAGCAATTTCGGCAGTAAGAGCTTTAGGATCTACATTTAAGTTTTTGTCAACTGTGGCTGGTGGTGTTTTCAAAATGATTAGTAGTGCCATAAAAACTGCAATAGCCGTTTGGAAAGGAGTATTCAATTTATTTATAGCATTTTTTACAGGAAAATGGAATGAAATTCCTGGAATTGTATCAGGCGTTTGGGAAAGCGTAAAATCAGGAATTAGTGGATTTGTCAATGGTGCAAAAAGTATTTTTAATGGATTATTTGATTGGTTTAAGAATCAATGGAACAATTTAAAAAGTTTAGTTTCTGGCGGACTTGGAGCTGTTGGTGGATTATTTGGTAAAAATGCAGCGGGAACTAACTACTGGAGCGGAGGACTTACAACAGTAGCAGAGCGTGGAGCAGAATTAATCCAAATGCCTGGTAAACCAGCTTTCTTAGCAGAACACGAAATGTTATTGAATTTACCTCGTGGTACTCAAATCTTGAATAATCGTGAAACTAGAAATAGTTTTAGAGATAAAATTAGTGGACTAAAAGAGCGGATGTCGGGGCTTAGAAGTAATGAAGGTTCGAGTGGCGGAGACACTATTAATATTAGTATAACAGTAAATGGAAATGCTGATACAAGTGCAATTGAGAAAGCGGTAATGAGAGCATTGGCGAAAGTTAAAAACAAAAAAGAAAGGACGGCATTTGGATAATGGCAAAGGTAAAAGTGTACAGAACAGTTTTAGGCGACACTTGGGACTTAATATCCTACAAAGTTTATGGAAGTGAAGGGTATTTCCATGATCTTATAAGAAGCAATTTAAGATTAATTGATATTGCCATTTTCGATGCCGATGTTCCTATTATTATTCCCGAAATTTCCGAAGAAGTTGAAGATGATGAAAATTTACCGCCTTGGAAAAGAGGTGAATAGAAGTGGCTTTTGCTAGAAATATAAGAGTAATTGTTATTTTTAACAAAGTTGATATTTCTGATGAGATAGCACATTCTATTTCGTCTCTAAACTATACCGACAATTCTAAGAACGCAATAGATGATCTAGAGCTGGAACTGGAAAATTTGGATTATCGCTGGCTTAAAGAATGGTATCCTGACGAAAATGCTCAACTTCTTGTGGGAATTCACGAAGAAACAGGAAATGAAACTGATTTTTTGGATTTGGGAACGTTTTATGTAGATGAGCCGACATTTGAAAATGACAGGCTTAATTTGAAATGTTTAGCTTTACCGTTAGATCAGAATATTCGAGATCAGAAAAATAGTGTTGCTTGGGAGAATATAACTTTAAAAGAGCTTGTTACACAGATTGCAAATAAGCATGAAATGAATGCGGAAATATATGCAGATAACGAATTTTTTGAAAGGCTAGATCAGAATCAAGAAACGGATTTGGCTTTTATTAATAGAGTTGTCAAGGAAACTGGGTTAAATATGAAGGTGTCTGATGACAAGATAATCATTTTTGATGATGAAGAAATGGAAAAGAATGATACTGTTGAGATTTTTAATATTAATGATGAAAGAATAAGAAGTTTCAGCTTGAAAAAGAAAAATAAGGAAATTTATGATAATGTTGAAGTTTCATATTATGATCCTGACAAGAAAAAAGTTATTAAGGAAATTATTACAAAAAAAGAACTTGAAAAACGTAATCAAGTTACAACTGAAAGTTCAGAAGAAAAATCATCAGAAAATAAAAAATCAAAGAACAGTAGCAAATCTTCTAAAAATAAGAAGTCCAGTAAAAAGGTTAAATCCAAGAAAAAATAAGAGGTAAAAAATGAGTTATGCGTCTTTTAAAAAGGAAAAAAGTAAAAAAACAGGAAGTAAAAATTCCTCCAAAAAAGGAAAAACAGTTAAGGAATCGAAAGAGAAGTTAAAAAATAAAGCTGAAGGTAAAAAGGGAAGAAGTAAAAAAGAGAAAACTTTAAAAATTAAGACAAAAGGGAAAAGTACAGCCAAGAAAGTAGCCAAAAAAACATTAAAAGAAAACATGAAACAGGAATATCAGATAACTTTAAATGTTGATGGAAATACTAAATATTTGGCAGGAGCAATAATAGAACTAGATGAGAGTTGGGGAAAATTTGAAGGTAAATATGTAATAGATAAAGTAACGCATAATGTAACTGGTGACTACGCCTGTGAAATCAATGCTATGAAACTTGGAGCAAGAGAAAATGCCGAACAAAATTCGATTGCTCAGACTAAAGAGGAACAACGGCAAAAAGAAGCAGAAAAACAGGCTAAATCTAAAGGCAGAAAAGGTAAAGGCAACAAGAGTTCTGGTAAGAAAAGAAGACGGAAAGCTAGAAATAAGAAAAAATAGATTGGCATAGGACAATTACAATTAAATATAATAACTGTGGTTTGTAATATTTTGATATTAGTCAAAAAAACTCTAAATTTCTGTTGCACTTTTGCTACTTTTAAGATATAATTTAGTTGTCAAATGATAACTAGAGGAGGTAGCGATATGGAAAAAATAATAAATGTTGCTCAATATATTTTTAATGAATATAAAAGAGTGACAGGAGAAATTATTGATGAAATGAAATTACAGAAGTTGCTGTATTTTTCCCAAAGGGAAACAATTGCTATTTTAAATGAACCTCTTTTTAATGAGACGTTTGAAGGCTGGAAGTATGGACCTGTATCAAGAGAGGTGCGAACTTCTTACACAACAGATGGAATAAACTATGAAACAGAAGACATAAAAAGTGAAAGTAAATACATAATAAACAATGTAATTCAAGAATACGGAGCATTAGCATCGTGGAAGTTAAGTGCATTAACACATAAGGAAATTTCTTGGCTCAATTCTCGAAAAGGGCTTAAAAAAGAAGAAAACGGAAGGATTAAAATTCAAACTGAAGATATAAGAGAAGACGCAAAGAAAGTAAGACCTTATGACTATGTGTGGGATATGTACTATGATGAATTTGACGACTATGAAGCGGTGGTTTGATGGTAGGAAAAATAGTTAGATGTTTAACTCAATATTACGATACAAGATTACATAGAAATTCAATAAAATCAAGACCTGCCTTAGTATTAAGAAGTCCTGAAAATGATGATTATGTAGTTCTTCCTATTTCAACTATTCCGAACAGAATAAATGTAAATCCAGTATATGATATAGAAATAGATCCGTCAAAATTTCCTAAAATAAACTTGACTAGATTATCGTATATTAGGACACATAGAATGGTTTCGATACCAATGCAGCAGATAGATACAAGTGTTATAATAGGAGATTTGAAATCAGATTACGAAGAACTATTTTTAGAAATAGCGGAAAAAGTAGAGCAGTTTCATAATGAAGTTATGGAGGGGCTGTTAGAATAGCAATTAAAAATATTTAAAATCACAGTTATTAATTTAGCTGTGATTTTTTTGTTACAAAAAAGTGATAAGGCAGGTGGTTAAATTGATTGAAACATTAAAAGCAGGAGAAGTGAGTGCAATAGATTCAAAAACTGGAAAAGTAAGAGTTCTGTTAAAGGGCGACGACGATAAAACAACGGACTGGCTTAATGTGTTAGTTCCTTATTCTGAAAGCCACAGTGATAATTATACACTTGGACTAGGACAAACTGTTTATTGCTTATTCTTTTCTGAAATGCCTGAACAGGGAGTTGTGCTTGGTTGTCCTATGCGTGGTGCTTCTAGTAGTGAAAGTGAAATAAAAAAGACTTTTTCTGACGGCGGAAGCTGGAGCTATGATAAAAACACGTTGACTTTGAATATCGGCAAAATTTTAATTAATGGAGATTTAGAAGTCAGCGGAACTACAAAAACTGGTGGAAGTATTAATCTTAATACGCATAAACATGATGGAGTAACCGCTGGCGGAGATATGACTGGAGGACCTGAATAATGATAGGAAGTCTTGGAGATGTAATATTTGAAGTATCTGACAAGAAAGTATTTTCAATTAATAATCAGATAAATAGATCATATAAATCTAAAATTTCTGAACATAACCCAATATATGGTCCTGGTATGCTGAGGCATCAAGGCAGGGAATTAACGGAAATAACTTTTGGAATTACATTAATTTCTTCATTAATACATGAAACCACACCATCGGAACAGCTTGATAAAATAAAGACTATGTGGGAGTTCGGAGAGTATGGTTATTTAACATTAGGAGGACAGACACTTGGAGCTTTTCCGTTTTTGATAATAGATATGAGTGAAAAGAATTCTTATTTCAACAGAGAAACTTCCGAATTTGATTATATAAATTTAGACTTGACGTTAAAGGAATATATAGATAATCCTAAAAAATATAATCAGATAATAGAACAGTTAAAAGCACAAAAGAAAGAGTAGGAAGAGCTTGTTGAAGTAGAAGCTACAAATGTTGAAATTGAGCAAAAAACAAAATTACAGGAATTTGCGGAAAAAGTAAAAAATAAAGTAGACAGCACGCTTGAAAAAGTAGATAAAGCTATTCAAATCGCAGAAAACAAGAAAAAAGAAATATTGAGCCAGCTTGAAAAAATCAAAAAAGATGCCAAAATTGATGAACTGATGAATTTAGTAAGGGCTGGAATGATTACAGCAGATAAAGTTAATGAAATGATTGATTATGCTAAAAATTTTTCTGAAACCGACAGACAGATCTTGTTAAATTTTTTAAGAAATCAGATTGGAGGTAAATAGTGATACATGTTTCATCTAATCAGGAAATAAATTATTCTCCCAAAAATTATATTGAGGAAGTTGTAACAAATGTTGGAATGCTTTTAAGAGTTTGTAAGGAAGAACAGCCACTTAACCGTGATTTCAGTTTTGACAGCGATTTAATAGATAAAAATATAAACGTTGTGGAAAATAAAATAATGTCTCAGTTGCTTGAGATGTTCAGGAAATATGAGCCGAGGGCAATTTTAAAAACCACAGAAATAAAAATGATAGATAAACACAATAATGATTTTGATATTGAACTGGGAATTGAGGTGATAAATATTGGATAATTTTGAGGAATATGAAGCGATAGACAGTGATGCTTGGGAAATAAAAAGAGATATGATTAATAAATTTCAGGAACTTAGCGGAAGGAGCTTGACAGAAGCAAGCCCTGAGACATTAATTTTCAGTACAGTAGCGTATCAGCTGGCTTTACTAGAAGAAAAATACAACGATGATATTAAGCAGAATTATTTAAGGTTTGCAAGAAATGAAAGGCTGGATTTGAAGGGAGAATTTTACGGAAACAGAGGTAAAAGGCTTATCGAACAGCCAGCAGTAGCTACATTTAGATTCTATATTTCAAGCATTCAAACAACAGATACTGTAATTCCAAAAGGCTCAAGAATTAGATACAACGAGCTTTATTTTGAAACAGATGAGGAATACAAGATAACAAAAGGAAATCTGTCAGTTGACGGAAAAGCTACATGTAATACGCTTGGAATTATTGGAAACGGTATTCCGGTTGGGCAAATTAAGGATATGGTTGATATATTCCCTAATTATGCAAAGGTTGAAAACATTACAGAAAGTAATTCAGGGACAAATGAAGAAGCAGATGAAAGCTACAGAGAGAGAATAAGGGAAATTCCTGAGAGCTTTACCACAGCTGGAAGTTCGGGAGCATACACTTTTTGGACTAAGACAGCAAGTACAAACATTATAGATGTTAAAGTTCATTCGCCCTCTGCGACCAATGTAGATATCTATATATGGACTGACATAGGTGCTGTAAGCCAGGAACTCAAGGAAAAGGTAAAGGCGGTGCTTAATGAAGAAAATGTGCGTCCTTTGACTGACAACGTGAACATTAAAGAGCCGAATAAAATTAATTATTCGATAGATTTTGACTATTATATTGACAAAGATAATGAAACTCTTGTAAATGTCATCAAATCTAACGTAGACAAAACGGTTCAGGAATATGTTGAATGGCAGAAAGAAAAAATAGGCAAAGACATAAATCCAGATGAGCTGATTAAAAGATTAAAAATAGCTGGAGTAAAAAGAGCTGTATTAAGAAATCCAACTTTTCAAAAATTAGATTTTAATCAAGTTGCTATAAATAATGGGATTACAAGCAATTATCAGGGAGTTGAAGAGCTATGATAACTATACAGGATTTAAAATTAACTTATATAGCTGCAAGCTCAACTCTGACCGATGAACGGACAAGATGGATTTATGAATCTATAGATTACGCTATAACAAATCAGAAGAAAAGGATTATAGATAAGTTTTTTCTGAACATTGATAAGCTTGAAGAAACTGAGATTGATGGAGTATCACGTCGACTATGTCGGAGAAAATGCTAGTCTTGAAAGTAAGAAAGAACTAGTAAAAATAGCCGTAATAGCCCATTTTAACAAAGGAACGCTTGGGAGTGTAAAAGCTATCTGTAAAATACTCTTTGGGAATGCAGAAATAAAAGAATGGTTTGAGTATGGTGGACGACCAGGGTATTTTAAAATATCTACATTGGGAGAGCTTAAAGAAGAAAAGGATTATTTGAAAGTACTAGATGTAGTAAACGAGTACAAGAATGAAAGAAGTTGGCTTGAGGCATTGACATTTGATAGAACTGCAGAGTTTGGAAAGCATATAGGGATATTTTCTGAAAAGCAGATAATTAACATCTTAAATGAACGAAACTTTGAACTGCCTTGGATGGAGCAGAATTTAAGTGAAGGAAAACTGTAAAAGAAAATACAATAGGAATTAGATAAGGAGGTAAAATGGCTAATTATATAGGTTGGATATTGACTAACAAAGGAAGAGAACTTCTTGCAAAGGCAATAAACAACGAGACAAAAATAAATGTGACAAAGTTTAAGATTGGAGCAGGATACAACACAGGAAATGACAGGGAATTAACAGATTTACTAGATAAAAGGAATGAATTCCCTGTGAACAGTTACGGAAGAAAAGAAAATGGAATAGTGGAATTCACATTTATAGTATCGAATAAGACAGGGACAGGAGAAAGCACAATAACAAATTCTTATAAAATATCAGAAATGGGAATATATGCTCAGGACGATTCAGGAACTGAAATATTGTATGCATACAATAAAGGAACAGATGGTGACTATATTCCAGTTTACAATGGGAAAAATGCAATAGACATAGTAGAAAAATGTATCATAATAATCGATCAGGCTGCTAATTTGAATGTAACAATAGATAATTCTATGACTTATTTAACAAGAGAGTCAGCAGACAGAAGATATTTGGAAATGCAGGCACTATCAAAAATCATAGGAATAGAATTTGGTGGAAACATTCAAGATACTGGTAACAAAGTTAAAGGGAAATTTTACTTTGATAACGTGACTAAGTTCTATTACGAATGCATAACAGATACGAATTCGACTTACAACGATGTTACTAAATTTAGGGCAATAAGCAATAAGCCAATTTCAGATAGAGTGGAAGATTTTTCCAAAACCGAAACTAAGTTTGTGGCTGAAAAAGGGATTGCACTTTCCAAAAAAGGGGATTTAGTGATTCTTACTTGGGACAGCAACTATTATCTGACGGGCTCCCTGTCCAGAGGGACTGTCTTGGCGACATTGCCGGCTGGATATCGTCCGAACTCAAATATTTCTGCCCCAGTTGCTTTTTGGAACAGCAATAACTCAGGAACTATAAAAATAGGGGCAGACGGGCGTATAACCTGGGAGTCATCAATTAACTTTCAAGGTACAATTTATGCAAATGTTTCATATTTTGTTAAGTAAAAAAACATCAGAGTATAAGGAGGTAAAAATAAATGAATGTTGTAATCTACAACAAAAAAAGTCTCGAAATAATAGCGAGACCGATTATTACTGATTTGGAAGAGTTTAAAAATAATCCTAATCTGTTTTATCCGGACTGGGATACAGAAAAGCACATCTGGAACGAA
>NZ_CALHQO010000289.1:0-1636 GCF_938036635.1 uncultured Leptotrichia sp. | reverse complement strand
ATTTATTTCTATTTTTAAACAGAGTTCAGTATTAATCAAAAAAACTAAAATTAGAAAAAATCACAGCCAATATTTTCAACTGTGATTTTAATATTTTTATAAAAAATCCAAAAAATTTACTTTTTAAAAATTATCTCACAATTTGGAATAAGATTGCAACAACTAGAAATAATGTTGCGACTATTTCAGTAAATTTTTCAATTCCTTCTTTTTCTTCATCCAAGATGTTAGCAGAACTTTTTGCTAAACCTTGGCTTCTGTCTGGCTGTAGTAAAATTACGCTTATCATGATGATTGATAAAATTACTAGAGCTATAATTAATAAATTTTCTAACACGTTATTAGTTCCTCCTATAATTTACAAAACAAGAGAATAAGCAATTAATTTTTTTCAAAATAATTATTTAGCTGCTGCATCTCCGGCTTTTATTATTACAGCGAATTTTTCAGGAATTAAACTTGCTCCTCCTACCAATCCACCGTCAATATCTGTTTGAGCGATTAAGTCAGCTGCATTTGCATCGTTCATTGATCCACCATATTGAACTGTTACGTTTTCTGCAACTTCTTTTCCATATAAATCAGTTAATAATCCTCTGATGAATGCGTGAACTTCTTGAGCTTGTTCTGGAGTAGCAGTTTTACCTGTCCCAATTGCCCATACTGGTTCATAAGCTAGTACAACGTTTGCCATTTCAGCAGCTGTTACATCTTTTAATCCACCAGTAATTTGAGTTTTTACAACATCATTAGTAGTTCCAGCTTCTCTTTCTTCCAATTTTTCTCCGATACATAAGATTGGTTTTAAATCGTGAGCCAATGCTGATTTTACTTTTTCATTGATGATTTCATCAGTTTCATGGTAATATTCTCTTCTTTCAGAATGTCCTAAAATTACATATTCTACACCTAAATCTTTTAACATCAATGGTGAAACTTCTCCAGTATATGCTCCGCTTTCTTTAGCGTTCATATTTTCAGCAGCAATTTTAATGTTGCTTCCTGCAGTTTCTCTAGTTGCTGTTTCTAATGCAGTAAATGGTGCTCCAATTACGATTCCTGCATTTTTTACGTCTGCTACTAAAGGCTTTAATTCATTGAAGAATTGTGCAGCCTCTTTTACAGTTTTGTTCATTTTCCAGTTTCCAGCTACTATTACTTTTCTCATAGTTTCTCCTCCATTATTTATTTAATACATTTTCTTTTATTTTACCATATATTACTTTTTTTATCAATGCTGATACATCGAATTTTTTTCGCGAATATTTTATACTATTTCCCATTAAAATAAATTAGTTATAAATTCTAAGTTCTTATAGTTACCGAACAGGACTATTAATTATTTAATTTTCATTGGAATGCCAGACACCACAAAATAAACTTCATCAGCCCTTTTTGCCACAGCCTGATTCATTTTTCCTGCAATTTCACGAAAATAACGTCCCAATGGATAACTCGGCACAAGCCCAAGTCCCAGCTCATTTGATACAATTACAGTATTTTGAAATTGACTTGTTATATTCAGGAGTTCATTTACTATGTTTTCCACATTTTTGTTCAACTTTTCCACAATTTTTACATAAGATTTTTTGTCAAAATTATCCCAATCAACATCCTTTTCCTCAAAAATTATATT
>NZ_CALHQO010000288.1:0-1636 GCF_938036635.1 uncultured Leptotrichia sp. | reverse complement strand
TTTTTACATATTTTTATTTATTTTTTATTTTATTTTTTCGCCAAATTATATCATTTATACACAATTTTTACAATTAAAATTACAAAATGAATTTTCAAAAAAAATCACAGCTAAATTACTAACTGTGATTATAATAAAATATTTCAAATCATCCTATACTTTACTATCCTATTTTCACACCCCATCACATAAATTTCATTCTCAATTACACAAATTTTTACAATTCTTTCCTTTAATACTTTTTCCTGTTTTAAAATATTGAACTTACCATCTGTAATTACCAATTCTCCATTTTCCAAGCCAATAAAGTACTTTCCTTCAAATTCTTCAATATATGTTATTTTTCTGTCAGAAATTTTTATCGAATTATAAAGTTCCTGATCCAAAATATTCCATATTTCAATTTCTCCATCTTCTGTTCCTGCAAAGTATTGGAGTCCAACTATTTTTGAATAAGTGTGATTTGTTTCAGTTTTTACTTCAAATATTTTTTTTAATTTATTTTCAAAAATACTTATAATGTTTATATGTTTGTAATCTTCCCTAAATTTGATTATAACATTTTCTCCACTTGTGAATATTTTATAACTCCCATTTTTTTTACATTTTGAAAGTTTTGTAGAAATTAGCTCTTTTGTATCGACATCATAAGAAAAAAGAGCATTTTCTTTAATATAGACAATTCTTCCACTTGTTATAAAGTTCATAACTTGGATTATATCCCCCATATCAAATACAAGTTCTACTATTCTCTTTTTATTTCCATCACATTTATATACTTTTCCATTTGGAGTAGAAACAAAAAATATACTAGAAACAAATAATTGATTTTTTTCCTTTATATATTTTATAATTTCACAATTTTTTACTTTTCCTCCACTTTCCTTTTCAAATTTTCCCTTATTAAAGTATATTAATTTTTCTCCTGTCGTTATAATCCGCTTATTTATAGGTTCAATACCAAAATCATTTATTCTGGTTTTATAGTTTATATCTTCTTCTAAAATTAATTCCATTTTTCCCCTTAAATTAGTATACTATATCTTCTGTCGGAAGATATCCGCTATCTTTCAAAGTTTTTAACATTTTTTCACTTGTTTTTGAAAAAATTTCATTGTTATAATAAGTTTTCCAATCTCCATCAACTTTATCTGTATCCAAAATATACTTAAATAGCATAAAAGTGTCCTTTTTTCTTGCATCATAAGCATATAATCTAAAAGTATAGTATCTTGGTTTATCTTTTGTATCTTTTTTTGGAAGATTTGTAGGTATGAGTTTAGCAATATCGTTCTCAAAATCAACTAATATTCTAAAAATATTTTCATAAGTAAGCTCTTTTCTTTCACGTATATTATAAACCAGTCCAACTTCAAGATTCCCTATTCCAACGTAATATGTCATAAAATCACGTTCAACATCACAATAAACATTTCCTTTTAATCTAGAACGGCTTATTAATTCAATTTCCTTAGATACATATATATTAGGATTTTTTATCCATTTACAAGTATTTATATTTGAAAATGAAATTCCTGATACCAATAAAACAAGTATTATTATTAATTTTTTCACTTTTTCCTCCTAAAATTTACAATTATCATATTAAATATTTTATAAATTATTCATTATAATT
>NZ_CALHQO010000287.1:0-2739 GCF_938036635.1 uncultured Leptotrichia sp. | reverse complement strand
ATAATATTAATAGGATTTCTTTCGATTTTTTTATTTTCCTGTGATGATACATTTAAGGAAATTAGAAGAAAATTTAGTATAAAAAAAGTAAAAAATGAAGAAATGGAGAAGTACAACGGCTATATTGAAATCCATAATAATTTGACAAATATTGAGAATGAAATTTCAAAATATATAGATGTGGCTGGAGAAAGTAAGGAAATAAATGCACAGGAAATAGGGATATTGGAAAGCCTCCCTGTTATTAAAATTGATAATGCTGTTATTCAAAAACTTGAAAAAAATATAAATTCTAAATTCAAGATGGAAAAGCTGGATAATTCTTCCAAAAGATTATTGCCAATTTTAAAAGAATTAAAAGCAGTAACGGATTCTATGACAAATTACTATGGAAAAAAGGAATATTTGGCAGATAACTTTTCCAAAGGGCAGCAATTGCATACAAATTTTTTAAAAATTTATAAAAGATATAAAGAGAGTTCAAATATTTTTAAAACTGAAGTGGAAAACAAAACGAAAGAAAGAGTGCAGAAAATATTAGAAACATATAAAAATGAAGGCAGTCTGATAAAATACAATTTGGCAATTCTCATAAATAGTTGTGAAGATTTTGTGGATAAAATGGATAATCAGAAACTTAGTATGACAACATTTATAAAAGGTGATTTGGGAAAATTAAAAAAAGCACAGCAAAATATTTTAGTAGCTTCAGCTAACTTCCAGAAAGCAATTGCAAACGAGAAACAGCTAAAAAAAGAAAATTACACAAAAGAAAAATTGGAAATATTTAACAAGCAGCTTGCAGAATTTGAAAAATCGGTTACAATATTTATTAAGGAAATTGAGAAAAGCAAGTCGATGAGCAAGAGCGAGATTGAGAAGAAAGTTTATACGGAGGATATGGCTGGGACTCCGAACGATGTAATTAAAAAGTATAACAATTTAGTGAATGCCTACAATAATCTGATGAATTAAAAATAGAAAAAAATCAAAATTTATATAGACAATTATAAATTTTATTATATACTCAAACCTATTTAAAATTAAACTACTAAAAATTATATAGATTTAGGGTTTGAGTAAAATAGTCATAGCCTTTTGAGTTTAGTTTTAAAGCAGTTTTACTATAAAATTTAATACAATAAGTAACTTTCTTAAAATAAACAAAAAAGAGAGCCATATAAAATGACTCTCCAAATTTATTTTAAAAATTTTAAATTCAATTATTGATTAATGAATCTTACATTACTAAAGTCAACGTTTTGGAAGAATAATTCAACTCTTCTGTTGTTGTATCTTCCTTCAACTGTGTCATTAGTATCAGCTGGGTTGCTTTCTCCTTGTCCAGTAATTGATCCGTAAGAGATTGAGTTTTTCAATCCATAATCTTTCAATAATCTAGCAACGTTTTGTGCTCTTGCTACTGATAATTTTTGGTTATAAGCAGCTGATCCTGTTGAATCTGTATGTCCAACGAAATCAATTGATCCACCTTCAGCGAATTGGTTAATTACTCCAGCGATAGCTTTCAAGTCTGAAGCTTCATTTTCGTTAGGTACTCTTCCATCTACTTTAAATCCTCTGATTACACATTTTTTCTCATTTGCTGAACAGCTAAATGGTAATATAGCAGTATTTGCTTGAGGAATATCTTTTGTTTGTGGTTCTGGTGTAGGTACTGGAGTTGGCACAGGTACTTGCACAGTTTGAGTTATGATTTTAGGTGCTCTGTCATTTTTCAATTGTCCAAATCTATATCCTACTCTAACTCCTACTGAATCCATATGATCTCTGTCTCTTTGACCTGTAACAGTATCTTTATATTTAAATCCTGATCTTTCATAAATAGCCTCTAATGAAACTGGTCCAAATTCAGTACCTATCCCTGCTGCTGCATATAATCCTCCAGATAATTTTCCATCATTTGCTCTAACCTCTTTAGAGTCTTTAGCGAAATTATACCCTGCTCTTCCTAATACATATAAAGCGTCATTTCCACTGTTAGTAGTAATCAAATTAAATTTACCTAAAGCATAAACTGGTACACTTCTACCAATTCTTTCATTAGATTTAGTTTTCAATTTACCTGAATTAGACGAGAATTTATATTCTGATCCTAATCCCCATTCAAATTCACCTTGGTTGTCAACAATATATTCTAAACCAAGTGTTGGTCCATTTTTTAATCTAGCATCTTCTCCTGCAAGGTTAGTTCCATTTTTGTATTTTCTGTAGAAATCGTATCCACCTTTAAATTGGAATTCAGATGCTACAGCATTTAAAGCTAATAAAGCTGTTCCTAAAATTACTAATTTTTTCATTTCAATTCCTCCTGAATGTCATTTTGTTTTTTCTCTAACTTAGTTAGTACTATTTTCTCCTAATCCTCTTCTAAGATTATACGCTATTTTAAGAAAAAAATCAATACTTTAACTTTATAATCAAAAAATATTCTTTAGCCAAAACTTCACGTTTACAAGTATATGATACCATTGTTTTAATAAAAAGTCAATAAAAAAATTCAACTATTTAGATTGTTTTATCCGTTGTATTCAGTACATTTTCAACAAAAAAGCTATTTAGCATGACTCTCGAGTCATTCATTTTATTTTTTTCCTTTTAAAATAAATTTCAAAAATTATTCACAAATTTACTGCCAATCGGAAAAAAATAGATAAAAATTAGATATTTATCATTTTATCAATAGAAATTTCTAATTTTTTCAATAATGCAATACGA
>NZ_CALHQO010000286.1:0-9326 GCF_938036635.1 uncultured Leptotrichia sp. | reverse complement strand
TTCTTCAGCCTTTTCTGAATTGTGTAAATCTCTTGTTCTATAAATTACTTTATAATTATCAATACTGTTTACTAATTCTAGAACATCCTCATAATATTGTTCGTGATCTGTTTTAAAAAATAATTTTCCACCTGTTTTTAAAATTATATCTAGCTTCGAAAATAAATCCTCACTTACAACTCTTTTTCTCTCTTCGCCTTCCCAAGGATCTGGAAAATTAACATAAACTCCTGTTATTTCGTTTTTTCCAATAAAATCCAATATTGTTTCTGCTCTTTTTCTTATAAAGAGAATATTATTCAGATTTCTTTTTTTAGATTTTTTAGCTGCTAAAACAAGTCTCTTAAATCTTAATTCCAAAGCAATATAGTTTCTATCTTTAAATTTCTGTGCATTTTTTACAGTAAAATTTCCACTTCCACAACCGATTTCCAGATAAATATCGTTATCATTCTGAAAAAATTCGCTCCATTTTCCACGATAACTATCTACACTTTCATTATTATACATTAGATACTCAGGAAATTCAAGCATTTCACACATATATTTATTATAATTTTTTTTAGGTTTTTCAAAGAAATATTTCCAAATTTCCTTTTCATTTATCATTTTACTTTTTTCAGCATTAATTTTTTTAAATTCATCATTTACTTTTTTTATTTTTTTTCGTTGCTCTTGTTCAGCTTCTGTAATCTCTATTTTTTGACCATTTTTTCCTATAATTTTAATTTTATTCGTATCTTTCATTTTATTACTTTCCTTATTTTTTTATTTATTCAATTATTTTCCAACAAAAATTGGAATTCTAAATAATAATTAATCAAAAATTTCTTTCCAAATTTTATCAATTTCATTATTTTTTTCAAAAAATTCTCCTGTGTCAACATTTTCAGATTTTCTCAAGTACTCAATAATCTCATCCTTATTTTGCACAATTTCAATAAAATCTAATTCCTTAGCATCTTTCACTATCTCTTCTATATTTTGAAAATATTTTCCAATAATTGGCTTTTTACCATAATACAGTGGCTCTAAAATCGAATGTCCACCAATATCGACGAGAGTCCCTCCAACAAATACAAAATCTGCTATCTGATAAAAATCTGTTAAAATTCCCATTTTATCAACTAAAATTATTTTTTTATAATCTTTATTTTTGTTATCTTTTTCAATTTGTGTAATTAATGAATATTCATCTTTTGAAAAATTTTCCAAAATAATACTTTCAATTTCACCTATTCTTTCCAAGTGTCTTGGTACAAGTACTAATTGATACTCATTATTAACATTTATCTGTTTAAATACTTCCAACCAAATTTTTTCTTCATTCGGACGTGTACTTCCACATACAATCACTTTTTTATTTTTATCTATAACTGTTTCGTTATATTTTTTTATCTCTTCTTCTGTGATTTTATTATATTTAATCGAATATTTCAGATTTTTATAAACTTTAATTTTGTGCTTGTCAATTCCTATTTTTTCGTATCTTTCCTTATCTGAAGTACTTTGTACCATTATTTTTGTAGCACGGTTTAATGTTTTCCTTATAAGCCATCCAAATTTTAAATATGACTTCAATTTCTTTTCAGTAAGTCTTCCATTGACAATAAGCAGTTCTCCATTTGCTGAGGCAAAATAATATAAATTTGGCCATATTTCAGTTTCTATGATTATCGTTTTCTCTATTTTATATTTTTGGTAAATTTTATGAACTGTAAAAAAATCATCAAGTGGAAAATAAATTATTTTAACATTTCCATTTGCAGAATATTTTTTATTAACTATTGAAAATCCAGTATCGGTCATAACAGAAAGAATTAGTTTCCGATTACTATCTTTCAGTATTTTTTCAATTAATTCCTGTGTTAGATTAAATTCTCCTACTGACGAGAAATGGATAAGTATTGCCTCTTCATTGTCATTAAGAAAATTATCATTTCCGATTTTTTGAAATAGACGTGACTTAAAAAATTTTAACAACTTTTTATTGAATATTGCTAGAATAGATATTATGAAATATAGTAAAATTCTTAATAAATTATATAAAATCATATTTTCCTCATTTTTTAATTTTTCTTTAAGCAAAAAGACTATCTCTTAATGATTTTACATTCAGAAATAGCCTTTCATTAATTTAAAAAACAAAAATTATTTTCTTTTTGCTACGTTATCAGCTAATTTTTTACCTACTTTAAATTTAACAACATTTTTTGCAGGTATTTTAATTTCTTTTTTAGTTTGAGGGTTAATCCCTGTTCTTGCTGCTCTTTCTTTTACTTCAAATGTTCCCCACCCAACAAATTGAACAGAATCTCCTTTTAATAATGTTTCTTCAACAGTTTCTAAAAATTGGTTTACCAATTCTTCTGCTCTTTTTTTAGTTTCTCCTGTTGCTTTTGCATAAGCATCTACAAATTCTTTTTTTGACATATTAATCAATCCTCCAAATTATTCTTTTTTTTTAAAGTACTAGACTATTATACACTATTTTCAGTATTTGTCTAGTGTTTTTTTTAAATTTTTTGATTTTTTTTCATTTTTTTATTATTCTACGGATTTTATAATTTTAAAGAAATCAAATTCACAACAATTATTAAACCTCATGTTATTATATATATACTTAAAATAAGATTTTAGATTTTATTTTTTTGCTTAATTATATATAAAATTTCATTTTTTACTTCCTCAATATTTTTAGAAGTTGTATCCACTTCAATTGCGTTATCCGCTTTTTTTAGGGGACTTTCTTTTCTTGTTGAATCAATTTTGTCCCTTTTCAAAATATTTTCATAAATTTCTTCAATTTTAACATTTTCCCCTTTTGCAATAAGTTCCTTATAACGTCTATTCGCTCTTTCTTTAGCATCTGCAATCAAAAATATTTTTACATCTGCATTTGGAAAAACAACCGTCCCAATATCACGTCCATCCAGAATAACATTTTTCGATTCTGAAAATTTTCTCTGTAAATCGACCATTTTTTCACGAACCTCACGTATCGCTGCAATATCGGATACATTTTCCGAAACAACAGGTTTTCTAATCTCCTCACTCACATTTGTATCATCTAGATAAAATCCATTTTTTTTAATATCAATTCTCAAATCATCCAGCATTTTTATGATTTTGTCTAAATTATCCAAAATTCCTTCATTTAAAGCCTTTAATGTAACAAGCCTATACATTGCTCCTGTATCAAGATAAACAAGTCCCAAATCCTCTGCAATCAATTTTGCGATAGTGCTTTTCCCACTTCCAGCAGGACCATCAATAGCAATTATCATATATTCTTCCTACTTTCTATATTATTAATATTATTCTGTTTTTCCTTTTTAAATTATTCTAAAATTCAAGATTGAAAATTTCGACTATTCCACTTATATTACTTTGTATAAACATAACAAGATTTTTAAACTTTTAAATTAATTACTTTATATATTTGAAAACAAGCGATACCCAGTTGTTTTTTTCTTTTCTGTCGATTTGTTCTAAGTTATAATTTTTAGCTTTATTTACAAATGTCTCTTCTTTTTCACTCAAAATTCCAGAAAAAATAACAGTTGCATCTTTTTCTAAAATCTTTTCTATATCTTCAAGCAGTTTTTCCAGAACATCTACCAAAATATTTGACACAACTAAATCATATTTTTCACTGACATCATCTACCAAATTTCCAATTATCACTTCAAAATTATCATTTATGTCATTTTTAGAAAAATTTTCCAAAACAACATCTCGAACTTTTTCATCAATATCAATTCCAACAACCTTTTTCACACCTAATTTTTTCCCAATCAACATCAAAATACCGGAGCCACAACCTATATCCAGTAATTTCTTTTTATTTTCCGAATATTTCTCTAAAAATTCCACACATAATGAAGTCGTTTCATGCGTTCCTGTTCCAAAGGCAAGCCCTGGATCAATTTCAATTACAATTTCATTATTTTCTAGTTCATACTTATCCCAACTTGGCTTTATAACAATATTGTCAGTTATATTTACAGTATGAAAATATTTTTTCCATTCATCTTGCCAGTCTTCGTCATTACATTTAGCTGTATAAATTTCATACATAAACTCCACATCTGAATTCTGAAATTCTTTTAAATTATTAAAAATAATATTTAATTTTGTATTTGCAAATCTGTTATCAACAACATATCCAATTATACTCCAAACATCATTTTTTATTGCAAAATTAGCATTATAATCCAGTATATTTTCAGAAAAGTAATCAATAACTTCTATCTGTTTAATTCCAATTTCATCAAACATATTTACTAATTTTGTCTTTGTTTCTTTTAAGTTATCCGAAAAATAATCTACTTTTACTTTTATCCATTTCATTTTTTCATTTTCCTTTTTTATATTTCATCATATCCCATGTTCACACGTTTAATTGATACTGCCCTACCGGTCTTTTCATTCACTTCCAGCTCGATTCCGTTGATTCTCAAGTTTTCCTCACATACAGAATATCTTGTTGGCATTCCGTCCTTAAATCTTTGTATACTTTCTTTTCTATTCATTCCTAGAATACCGTCATGTCCTCCAGTCATACCTATATCTGAAATATATCCAGTCCCTCCTGGCAAAATTCTTTCATCTGCCGTTTGTGTATGTGTATGAGTTCCATAAACTGCTGATACTTTTCCAGATAGGTTCCATCCCATTGCCTGCTTTTCTGAAGTAGCTTCACCATGAAAATCAAGAATAATTATATCTGTTTGTTCCTTAATCTTTGGTAAAACTTCTTCAACTGCCAAAAATGGACAAGCAATTGGTGGCATAAATACTTTACATTGGGCATTTATAACTGCCACTTTTACTCCATTTTTTTCAACAATTGTATAACCGCTTCCAGGTGCTTCTTTTGTATAGTTTATAGGCCTAATCAAATTTTTCTGTTCATTTATGTATGAATAGATTTCCCTTTTATCCCAGCTATGATTTCCAAGAGTTATAACATCTACTCCCCGATTAAACATTTCCTTTGCAATCTTTACATTTATCCCAAAACCACCAGCTGAATTCTCTCCATTTACAATAATAAAATCATAATTCTGTTTTCTTTTTTCCAAATATTTAAACAATGTGGTTCTACCTGGTCTACCGACAATATCACCAATTATTAAAAATTTCATGTAAAATCATCCCTTTGCATCTCAAATTTATCTAATATTTATTATACTACATATTATAATTTTTTTATAGTTTTTCTTAATTTATTTTTTTGATATTTTAATCTTTTTAGGTTGGTTTTACTATAAAAAAGAGCCTCCTGAATAAAAATTATCTTAAAAAAGATATTTTTAATGGATAAGCTCTCTTTTAGTTCATTTTTATTTATTTTGCATATTCCACAGCTCTAGTTTCTCTTATAACAGTAACTTTTATCTGTCCTGGATATTGCATTTTCTCTTCTATTTCTTTTGCTACATCTCTAGCTAGTATTGTAGCTTTATCATCATCAATATTATCAGGATGAACAATTAACCTTAATTCCCTTCCAGCTTGAATTGCATACGAGCTTTCAATTCCTTCATGACTATTAGCAATTTCTTCTAACTGCTCTAGACGTTTCAAGTAATTTGATAATGTCTCACGTCTTGCTCCTGGTCTTGAGGCTGAAATTGAATCTGCTGCTTGTACCAATACAGCTTCTATGCTTAATTGCTCTACTTCATTATGATGTGATTCTACAGCATTTATTACAATTTCACTTTCTTTTGAGAATTTTCTTAAAAATTCTCCACCATTTATAGCATGTGATCCTTCTTGCTCATGTGAAAATGCTTTTCCTATATCATGCAATAATGCCGCTCTTTTAGCAATGTCAACATTTGCACCAATTTCTGCTGCTAAAGCTGAAGCTATATGTGCAACTTCTATTGAGTGCTGTAAAATATTTTGTCCGAAAGATGTTCTGAATTTCAAACGTCCAAACACTTTTAATACTTCACGTGGCAATGTTGGAATTCCTACTTCTAAAATAGCCTGTTCTGCAGCATCTAATATGCTTTCATCTACTTCATGCTGTGCTTTTGCTACAACTTCCTCTATTTTTGTTGGATGAATACGTCCATCTGAAATCAATTTTTCAAGTGCAATTTTAGCTACTTCTCTTCTTACACCATCAAAAGAAGACAGTACAACTGCTTCAGGCGTATCGTCTATTATTAAATCAACTCCTGTTGCAGCTTCAATGGCTCTTATATTTCTTCCTTCACGTCCAATAATTCTACCTTTCATTTCTTCACTTGGTAACTGAATAACTGAAATTGTAGAATCAACAACATAATCTGAAGCAGCTTTTCCAATTGCTGTTGAAATAATTCTTTTTGAAATTCTATCTTTTTCTCTGTCTAAATTGTGTTCATAATCTCTTATTAATACAGCTTTATCGTGATCTAGTTCGTTTTCCAGCTTAGTTAAAATAATTTTTCTTGCATCTTCCTGTGTCAGTTCAGAAATTCTTTCCAATTCTTTTTCTTCATTTGCAATCATTTCTTCTAGTTCTTTTTCTCTTCGGAACAATTTTTCACGATATTTCTCATTTTTAGATTCTCTTTCTTCTAAACGTTCCATTTTTGTTTCTAAAGTTTCTTCTTTTTTGGCAATTCTTTCTTCTTTTGTAGCAAGTTCTGATTTCATTTTCTTTATTTCGTCATCTGCTATTTTTTTCTCATTTAACAATTCTTCTTTTACTTTTAGTGTTTCTTCTTTTCTAAACGATTCAATTTCTCTTTCAACTTCTTTTTTTGATGTTTCAAGTCTTCTTTTAGCATCAACGATTTTTAATTCCAGTTCGTTCAAATCTCCGTATTTTTTCTTAAAAATTGAACTCCCAAAAAAATAAGCTATAAAAAAAGTTAAAAAAGAAAAAATAACAATCAACAAAATCGCTATTGATATGCTCATTTTTCTCCCTTCTTATTTTTTTTCAGCTACATTTGAAATCTTCCAAGTATTATCATTTGTTTTTTTCCAAGTTAGTTTATAATAATTGCTTGCTGTGGCAAAATTAACTACCATAACACTATTTGCCTTATTTTTAGATACGACATTAACATCAGAAAAAACAAATGTCAATCCCGAAAGATCGTATTCTTGCATTTTTTTTACAATAATATTATTTTTAAATGTAGGTAAAAAAACTTCTTTTAATTTATTATATTCATTTGAACTGGCAGCATCCTTTAACTCTTCTGTAACTTGCATTATTTGAGAACTAATTGTCTTAGCTTCAATTTGAGTTACTTTTTTTTCAGAGGCAGTAAGGCTGGTACAGCTCATAAGAATCAACAAAATAAATAGACATAAATATTTTTTCATATTTTCCTCCAAAAACTTCGTCATTTAATTTTAACATAATTTTTTCACATATTCAAGTTAGAAAAAATAATTTTTTCGTTTTTTTTCCACTATTTTTTCTTATTTCTCCATCTTTTATGCTGCCACATATACTGCTCTGGATATTCTCTGATAATTTCCTCAAATTCATGATAAATTTTTTGCATATTATATCGCATTGTTTCCTTTAATTTTTCCTGCTTTTCTATTTCAATAATTTTCTTATTTTTAACTCGTATCACATCTCCATCAAACACGGCATATGCAAGGACTATTGGTATTTTATGTTTCATAGAAAGCAAAACAGGTCCTGCAACTCCAGTTGTTTCACGTCCAAAAAATTTCACATCCACATCTTTTCCATAATGATCCGAAGCAAGAGCAATAATTGATTTTTCATTTATTGCTTTTCTCAAATTATCGCTATCATGTAATGGCAAGGAATTAAGTCCTCCCTCTTCACGCCATTTTGTCATCAAGTCATTAATTTTTTTATTTTTCTGATTTCTAAAAACAGCATAAAACTTTCTTATATTCCTCATTCTGCTCCCAGCTTCAAATCCGCCAAGATGAAGCGAAACAATTAAAACAGCCTTTTCATTATTTTCACAAGCCTGTCTCATTAGTTCCTCATTTTCTACAACAGTATTCCCATCTCGTGTAATCTCTTCCAAAAAAATAGAAGTCATAATCATCTTTCCCATTGTCTTATATGATTCTTTTGCAATTTTCTCAATGTCTTTATCATTTTTTTCAGGAAAAGCATTTTTTATATTATCTATCGTAAGTAGACGTCTTTTTTTTATAAGATAATATGCTGCCATTCCGAAACTTTCAAAAATTCTATATCTTGTTTTAAGAGAAAAAATTGACAAAATCTTTTTTATCAAAATAACAAAAAATCCTGTTATTTCTTCACTTATTTTATATTTCATCTTATTCTTAAACTCCTTAAAAATTTATTTTTTAAAAAAAGAGCATACATAAAATACGCTCTTTTATCTTAATTACTATTTTCTGATTCCTAATTTTTCGATTAATGATCTATAATCATCAACGTTTCTATTTTTGATGTAGTTTAATAATCTTCTTCTTTTACCAACCATTTTTAGTAATCCTACTCTTGAATGCACATCTTTAGGATGTGTTTTTAAGTGAGCTGTCAAATGACTGATTCTGTCTGTAAGAAGTGCAACTTGTACTTCAGCAGATCCTGTATCTTGAGCATTTTTTCCATATGCTTCAATAATTTCTTTTTTTGGTTTTAATGCCATTGTTTTCCTCCTAATAATTATTATTTAAACCAAGAATATAGCGGCAAACTTATATTCATAGTATAAATTCAGAAATATTTTATCATATATTCTCTTATTTGTAAAGACTTCCACTTTCAATTTTTTTAAAAATTGACTATTTTGCAAACGAAGCTGTTAATGAATCAAAATCAACTGGCAATTCAAGTTTTTCTTCAACTTTACCATTATTTATTTTTAAATTGTATGGAAATCCATCAACTGCAAATCCACGAGTAATTGCACCATTTTCATCAAAGTAAGCAGGGAATGTATATCCATTGTCTTTCACATAAGTCTGTGTTTTTCCAAGATTAGTCTGAGAATTTGTAAATACGACTACTACATTAACTTTATCTTTATTTGCATCATAAAATTTTTGAACTTCAGGCAACTCTTCCTTACAATGTGGACACCATTCAGCAGCAACAATCATTAATGTTTTTTTACCATTGTTCATAATTTTTTCACTATCAACAGTTTTATTGCTATTTAACTCCTTCAATTCAAATTTTGGAACTTTCCCTTTCCCATCTACATCAACACTAAATTCTTTTCCACAAGATGCCACAAATAATAAAAGTAATGACATCATTAAAATTATTTTTTTCATTTTCTCTCCTTAAATTTATTTTTTATTGCTTAAAACAATATTTTATCGCACAATTATACAAT
>NZ_CALHQO010000285.1:0-12164 GCF_938036635.1 uncultured Leptotrichia sp. | reverse complement strand
GTTAAATTATTTTCAATTTTGGGAGAAAGCTGTAAAAAAGATTTAGAAATAATAAAAAAAGACTATCAAATAATAGTTGATAAAATAATTTCTGGAAATGCTCATAAATTGTCTGAAGGAGATACTAATTATTTGGGTGCCTGCACTAAGGGAAGCACAGCAGAAAAAAGCTTGCAAAAACAATATTACGGAGAAGAGCTTGCAAAAAGAAGAGCTTTTTCTCTGAAACAGTCATATATGTCTTATGTTTTAAACACTTATATTGTTGGAAATGTATCAACCTATGACTCTATTGTTAAAGAAGACGAAGCTGCATATTTTGAAGATGTAGTTTTGAAAAAGATATATGAAAATACAGGCTTAACAATAGAAGAATTATGTAAAAAATATAATATAGAAAATAAACCAAAACATGTAAATAGTATCTTGATTTATAGAATGTTAGGAGTAAAAAGTGAAAATGCTGAGGAATTTGAAAAGGCAAATATAGAAATTAAAACAATAAGAGTTGAAAAAAACAATCGCACAAAAGAAAGCATGTCATTTCCAGCAATAAAAATAAAAAAATTTGTAAATGAGAATTTTGAAAATTCAGAAATTTATAATTTTTTTTCAGAAAAGAAATTTTTATTTGTTGTATTTAAAAAAAATGAGGCAGATGAATATCAACTTACAGGAGCTAAGTTTTGGAATATGCCAATAGATGAACTGGAAACTGTTGGAATGATGGAGTGGAATTTGTACAAGAATAAATTTAAAAAAGGTGTAAATTTTAAAATAGAAAAACAAAAAGATGGGAAAATAATAATAAGGAATGACTTACCCAAAAAAAGTGAAACTAAAATTTTTCATTTGAGACCACATGCAAGAAAGTCAAAATATGTTATTAATGGCATAGAATATGGAAATGGAAATTGCAAAGATACTGATGAATTGCCAAATGGAGATAAAATGACAAAACAGAGTTTTTGGCTAAATAATGGCTACATTATTAAAATTATTGAAAATACAATAAAAAAAGTGGAGGAAAAATAATGGAGTTAACAGTTGCAGAATTATTTGCAGGTGTTGGAGGTTTCAGAGTTGGTTTGAATAAAATAAAGGATTTTGACAAAAAAACAGGAGTAGCAAAAGAAAATAAAATATGGGATTTTGTCTGGGGAAATCAGTTTGAACCTTCAACAAAAGTACAACATGCGTATAATTGCTATGTGAAAAGATTTGGAATAGAAAATAATTCGAATGAAGATATAAATAAAGTTAATAAAAAATCGATACCTGAACACAATTTGTTGGTTGGAGGATTTCCCTGTCAAGATTACTCTGTAGCGAGAAGTCTTAGCGGGGAAAAGGGTATTGAGGGTAAAAAGGGAGTTTTATTCTGGGATATAAAAGATGTTTTGATTGAAAAAAAATCTCCTTTTGTACTTCTAGAAAATGTGGATAGACTTTTAAAATCTCCGGCAAGCAGAAGAGGAAGAGACTTTGCAATAATGCTAAAGACATTTGATGAATTAGGATATTATGTGCAATGGAGAGTTATAAATGCAGGAGATTATTCAATGCCACAAAAAAGAAAAAGAGTGTTTATATTTGCTTTTAAGAAAAATTTGAAGTATGCTAAGGAATTTAGAAAAAATAAGGAAAATATTTTTAATAAAGTATTTCCAGTAATGATAGATTCTGAAAAAGAAATAAATCTGAATAAATATGAAAATATTTTAAAAATAAGTGATGAATATTCAGAAGGAAAATTTTTTGAAAGCGGAATAATGATAGAAGGAATCGTTTTTCATTATAATGTAGATTCAATTAAAGAAGATATTTTTTCTTTAAAGGAAGTTATAGAAAAGGCAAAAAGTTACAATGACTTTGATTTGAAGGAATATTTAGTAACAGATGAAAAATTGGAAAAATGGAAATATTTAAAGGGCGGAAAAAGAATAGAAAGGAAAACAAAGGAAGGACATTCGTATATTTATAGTGAAGGAAATATGGCTTTTCCAGAAAATATGGAAGAACCGGCTAGGACACTGCTTACAAGTGAAGGAACAACAAATAGATCTTCGCATATTGTTTATGATAATAAGCAAAAAAAATACCGTACTTTAACTGAAATAGAATGTGAAATAATACAAATGTTTCCGCCAAACTGGACAGATACAATGCCAAAAAGAAATAGATATTTTATGATGGGAAATGCTTTAGTGACAGGTATAATTTCACGATTGGAACCGACTTTGAAAAAAATAATTGAGAATGAATAAAAAGTGTAAGGAGGAAAAAATTAAATGTTAAGCAAAGAAGATGTTTTAAAAATAGCAGCACTTTCTAAATTGGAATTTTCGGAAAGTGAAATTGAGAAATTTAGAGTGGATTTGAATAAAATATTTGAGCATATGGAAGAGTTGAATGGGGTTGATACGACTGATGTAGAGCCACTTTTTAATGTGCTGGACTTAAAAGATAAATTGAGAGAAGATAAAGTTAGGGATGCCGGAATTAAGAAGGAAATTTTAGAAAATTCGCCTAATAAGGATGAGGAATTTATAATTGTACCAAAAGTTGTTGGAGAAAATGCGGATAATTAGAAAAATTGGAAAGGTGGAAAAATGAATTTATATAAAAAAACGGCTAGCGAACTGGCTGAAATGATAAAGAATAAAGGGATTACTTCAGAAGAAGTTACAAGAAATTTTTTAGATAGAATAAAAGCAGTTGAAGATAAGGTTGGGGCTTTTTCTAATATTTTTGAGGAGAAGGCATTGGAACAGGCTCGAAAAATTGATGAAGAAAATAACGAAGAAGGAAGAAAAAATTATGAAAATACAGGACTTTTTGGAGTGCCTGTGGCGTTGAAGGATAATATTGTTTCAAAAGGGGATTTGACAACAGCAGCTTCGCAAATTTTGAAAAATTATGTGGGAGTTTATGATGCTACTGTTGTGAAAAAGCTGAAAGAAGCTGGAGCAGTGCTTGTTGGGAAGGCTAATATGGATGAGTTTGCGATGGGATCTTCAAATGAAAATTCGTCAATAAAGCCAGCATCTAATCCTTGGGATTTGGAAAGAGTGCCAGGAGGAAGCAGTGGGGGATCGGCTGCTGCGGTTGCGGCTAGTGAAATACCTGTTGCTTTGGGAACAGATACTGGTGGAAGTATTAGACAGCCTGCGAGCTTGACTGGAACTGTGGGAATAAAGCCAACTTATGGAAGAGTTTCGAGATATGGGCTTATGGCATTTGGTTCTTCGCTGGATCAGATTGGGGCTTTGGCGAAAAGTTCAGAAGATTTGGCAAGAGTTATGCAAATAATTTCAGGATATGATGAAAATGATCCGACGACTGCGGATGTGGAAGTGCCAGATTATTTATCTTTGCTTGAAAATGATATAAAAGGATTGAAAATTGGGCTTCCAAAAGAATATTTTTCAGATGAACTGGATAAATCAATAAAGGAAGTTGTGGATAAAACTGTGGAAACATTGAAAAAACTTGGAGCAGAAGTGAAGGAAGTATCGTTGCCTTACACAAAATACGCAATTTCCACTTATTATATAATTTCATCGGCTGAGGCCGCTTCAAACTTGTCAAGATATGACGGAGTGAGATATGGAGTTAGAAAAAGTGATGAAAATATTGAGGAAATGTATGTAAAATCACGAACAGAAGGTTTTGGAGATGAAGTGAAGCGTAGAATTATGATTGGAAATTATGTGTTAAGTTCAGGATTTTATGATGCTTATTATAAAAAGGCCTCGCAAGTTAGAAGATTAATAAGAGATGATTTTTCACGAGTTCTTTCAGAAGCCGACTTGATTTTGACACCGGTTTCTCCGACAACAGCATTTAAAAAAGGTGAAAAAAATACAGATCCTGTTCAAATGTACCTAGCTGATATCTACACAATTTCGGTAAATATGGCAGGATTGCCTGCAATATCAGTGCCAGGTGGCTTTGTAAATGGACTTCCTGTGGGAATACAGCTGATTGGAAATTATTTTAGAGAAGATTTATTGTTTAATGTGGCAAATAAATTTGAGAAGGAACGTGGAGAGATAGAATATCCAGAACTTTAAAAAAGTGGAGGAAATATGAAGAAAATAAGAGTAATACTATTTTTGCTATTGAGTATCTGTATTTTAGTAAGCTGCGGGAATGATAAGGATGTAAATAAAAAAGATACAGCAAGTGAAAAATCAGATTATAATGGAATAAAAGAAATAGATTTTTCAAATAAAGATAGTGGGAAATTAAAGGAAGTTTTGGCTTTTTACACAAATAATAAAGATAAATATGTATATTATTCTTCTGCTTTGGAGGAGTACACAATAATGTTTGGATATGATTATTTGTATGAAGTGTATTTAATTTCATTTATAAATGGAGAAAATCAATTTCAAGCTGATGAAGAAAAAGTTAGTTCATTTAAAAGTTCTCTTGTAACATTTGATGAAAGATTTGGCAATGTTTATGAACAGTTTAAAAATCTCATTCCGTTAATTAAAGGAGAACTTAATAAGGGAATTGATAAAAATGGAAATGGGATTGATGAAAAATATAAAGAATTTATAGAATTAGCAGAAGAAAAAACAAAAATTATAGATGAAATAAAGCAGTATTATAGATCAAACGAATATAAAAGCGACAATTTTTCAAAAGGCAAAGAGTTAAATGATAAATATTTAGCTAATTACAAAGAAACAAAAGAAAAATACAGGGAAGCTTATAATTTATTTTCAGATGCCGATATAGTACTTTTCAAGAATGATATTAAATCTTCAAAAAATAAGAATTTATTGGCTAAAATGGATTTAATAAAGGCAAGACTGTTATTGAAAATGTTTACAAAAGAGCTTTATGCTTCAAGTTTTCAGTTTGAATTTATTAAAGCAGGAACAGCTATTAATATAAATAATAGAGATTATATTGCTAAGTTAAAAAATATTCAGCAGGCATTGGATAAAACTGTTCAAGATATGGAAAAACTTGATGAAAAGATAATTGAAAAGGAAAACTTCAACCCAGCAAAATATAAAGAAATAATAGTGGAAATGAAAAATATGTCTACTTATTTGAAAGAAATAATTACTAGATTTGAGAAAATGGATTATAAAGAAATTATGCAAATAATTACAGAATTTACGATAAGAAATTATCTTGTAGAGAGAGCAATAGAAACATTGTAATTAGAAATATAAAAAGGTGGTTTGAATATGAAGTTTAGAAAAAAGTGTATTGTTTTATCATTATTATTAGTATTAATGTTAGGATGCGGTAAGCAGAAAAAAGTAATTAATTCAAAAGATTATAGTGAAATTTCAGAAGTTGATATGAGTAATAAAGATATAAAAGCAGAAGAGTTACAAAATATATTATACCCGCTAATTTTGAATCCAGAGTTATTAAATAAATATGGGGATATGATATCTACTTATCGACTAGAAAGTTTTCCAGATATTTTTCACAATAACTACTCGGAGAATTTTTTAAATGAAAATAATAACTTTGTTACACCAAATGAAGAAAAAATTAATTCATTTCTTTCAAGTTATGAAGAAGTAGAATACAAACAATATTTTCAAAAAAATTCAAAAGAAATAAAAAATATGTTATCCAAAAAAGAAAAATATAAAAATGAGGAGTTTGGTAAAAAGGCAGAAGAATTTATTGATTCCATTGAAGAAAAACTTATTATTATGGATGAAATAAGAAATTATTACAAGAATAAGGAATATCAAAAAGATAATTTTGAAAAAGGGAAAACTTTATCTGAAAAATATGTAAAAAGTTATAAAAATTCTCTTGAAAAATATGATAAATTTTTTCGTGAATTTACAAAGGTGAAACATATTGTTATGAAAAATGCAATCAGCGTCTTAAAATATGAACCTGATAAAGTTATGTCGTATAACAAATTAAAAATAAATTTACTTTGTGATATGTTCAGAGACAAGTTCTATGGTTCAAAATTGTATATTGATACTTCTAAACCTTTTGTTATAGAAGATAATGATAAGGAAAAATATGTAAATGAATTAAAAAGTATTCAAAAAACATTGGATCATACTATTTCTGATATGAGAAAATTAGATGTTTCAAAATTGTCACAAGAAGATATAAGTAATGAAGAATTTAAAAACATGCTACAAAAGTTAGAAGATATTTCTAAAAATACAAAAGCTATAATAACAAAAATTGAAACTGGAAAAAATGATGAAGTAAATGAAATGATAAATGAATATTCAGAGGAAGTTAACGACTTAGAAAAAAGTAAAATTCTTTTATAAATGTTAAAAATTTTAAATAAAAGTAGATGTAAGAAAAATACAGAATTTTAAGAAAGGGAAAAATTAAAAAATGAGTATGGAATATGAAACAGTCATCGGACTAGAAGTGCATTGTCAATTGAAAACGAATACGAAAGTATGGTGTTCTTGTGATGCGGATTATGATAATAAAGAGCCTAATACTGCAGTATGTCCTATTTGTACAGGGCAGCCTGGGGCTTTACCAAAATTGAATGAAAAAGTGCTGGATTATGCGATAAAGGCGGCACTTGCACTTGGGTGTGAGATAAACAGGGAGAGTTATTTTGATAGAAAAAATTATTTTTATCCTGATTCACCAAAAAATTATCAAATTACACAGTTTTTTAAGCCTTATGCTGAAAATGGAGTTTTAAAAATCACGACAAATAGTGGGAAGGAAGCAAGTGTCGGGATTGAAAGAATACAGATTGAGGAAGATACGGCGAAAAGTATTCATACGGCTTCTGAAACTTTGCTAAATTATAACAGGGCCTCTGTACCGTTAATCGAGATTATTTCAAAGCCTGAGATAAAAAATGCCGAGGAAGCGTATGCCTATTTGAATACATTGAAGGATAGATTAAAATATACGAAAGTCAGCGATGTAAGTATGGAACTTGGATCACTTAGATGTGATGCTAATGTTTCTGTTAGAAAAAAAGGTGAAACAAAACTTGGGACTAGAACGGAAACTAAGAACTTGAACTCATTTAAGGCGGTTGTAAAGGCGATTGAATATGAAACAAACAGACAAATTGAAGTGCTTGAAAATGGTGGGCGTGTAGTTCAGGAAACAAGACTTTGGGATGAGGAAAATGCGGTAACAAAGCCGATGAGAAGCAAAGAGGAAGCGATGGACTACAGATATTTTCCAGAGCCTGACTTGCCAGCGATTATCATTACTGAGTCAAGACTTTCAAATGTGAAGGATGAAATGCCTGAATTTGCAGATGAGAAGGCAAAAAGATTTATTAATGAGTATAAATTGAATGAAATGGAAGCGGCTACTCTTTCATCAGAGCAGGAACTGGCTGAATATTATGAGGAAGTTGTAAAAGTTTCGGATGATTCAAGACTTGCGGCAAACTGGGTATTGACAGAAATTTTACGTGTGCTAAAAGAAAAAAATATTTCTATTGAGGAATTTTCTGTTGAGCCTAAAAATATTGGAAAATTAATTAAATTGATAAAAGCTAATACGATTAGTTCAAAAATTGCAAAAGATGTGTTTGAAATATTGCTTTCAGAAAATAAAGATCCTGAAATTATCGTAAAGGAAAAAGGGCTTGTTCAAATTACAGACAACAGCGAAATTGAAAAAATTGTAGAGCAGGTGCTGGCTGAAAATCCTCAATCTGTGGAAGATTATAAGGCTGGAAAGAGTAACGCATTAAAATATCTTGTGGGACAGTCAATGAGACTTTCTAAAGGTAAGGCTAATCCGCAAATGATTAATGAAATGATTTTAGCAAGACTTGAAGGTTAATATTGGTTAAATTAGGAGAAAAATGAAAAAGGGTAATAAAAAAAGTAGTATTATTGACAGGGCAAAGTCAAATATAGAAAAGAATAGAAAAGATCAGGAAACTGAAAAATTTTTGAAGGTATTTTTGAAATATTTAAATACATTCAGAGGAAGATTTGGTTTATTGGTTTTGTTTACAACTATAGGGTTTATTGCAATACTCGGAAAAGTTTACAGTATTCAGACAAAAGGTGGAAACAAATTAAGAGATGAAGGAGAAAAACAATATTCATCAAAAAGCTTTACTAAAGCTAAAAGAGGGAAAATATCCACAAGTGATGGACAGGTTCTGGCTTATGACAATGAGCAGTTTATTATTAATCTTGATCCCAGCTTGATTGAAGAAAAAAATATTAATACAGTGCTAGAAATGTTGAAAACATATATTCCTAATCTGGAAACTGAGAAATATAAAAATGAGTATTTAAAACTTAAAAGTGAACAGAAAAAATATCTGAAAATTGATTATATAATTCCTTATAACACAAAAATAGCTATTGAAGCTGAAATTGATAATGATATTAAAAATGTGAAAACTCTAAAAAAAGAGGGATATAAAAGAAGATATAAAGGTGTAACGTTTGAAACAATGTTTACAAGAAGCTATGTTCAAAATAATGCTTTTCAGGAAACAGTTGGATTTGTTAATAATGAAAATAGAGGTATGTATGGAATTGAAAAGTATTACGATAAAGAGCTTTCAGGTAAAACAGGTATTACAACAGGTCTTAGAAAAGTTCCAAAGGCATTGCAGGAAATTATGAAATTTGGAAAAATGAAGAAATCAGAAGACAGGAAAGAAGAAGAAGGTAATAATCTTGTCCTTACTATTGACAGTTTTATGCAGGATGCTCTTAATAGCGAACTGGAACAGGCTTATGTAGACCATAAGGCAGAATCGGCAATGGGAGTTTTGATAGAAGTAGAAACTGGTAAAGTGATTGCAATGTCTTCATACCCTAAATCAGAAGATAAATCAAATATAAAAAATAGAACTATTACAGATTTTTTTGAACCAGGGTCTATATTTAAGCCTATAACAGTTGCAATGGGTCTTGAAACAAAAAAAATTAATGAAAATACAAAGCTTTTTACAGGAGGTTCGATAAGAGTAGATGACAGAACTCTTAGAGAACATGACAATAGTGTGAGTGGTAGTTTAAGCCTAGCTGATGCGATTGCAAAATCTTCAAATGTAATAATGGTGAGAATAATGCTAATGTTGAACAATGATACTGTTCTTAATTATTTTTCAAATCTTGGATTAGGAACAAAAACAGGTATAGATACTTATTTTGAATCAACCAAAAAACTTGTTGAATCAAAAAGATTAAACAAGGTAGGAAAATCAACGATGGGTTATGGACAAGGGATTTCGATGACACAGATTCAGATAATGATGGCATTAAATGCAGTTATTAATGATGGGAAGTTATTAAAACCTTATTTGGTGGATAAAGTGGAAGATAGTAAAGGAAATATTGTCAAACAGAACAAACCTGTTGTAATAAGAAAAGTATTTAGTGACGAAGTTTCAAAATTAAGCCGAAGATATATGGAAGCGAGTGTAACTAGAGGAACTGGTAAAGAAGCATATATTGCTGGTTATCGTATTGGTGGAAAAACGGGAACTGCCCAAAAAGCAGAAAAGGGAGGATATAAAAATTTACATGTCAGCTCGTTTTTTGCATTTTTTCCAGTAGACAAACCTAAATATGCTATATTAATAACAATTAATGAGCCTAAAGGAAACTTTATTTATGGTTCAGAAGTTGCTTTACCGTCAGCAAGAAATGTATTGCAAAAATTAATTAACCATAAAAGAATTCAACCAAATAGTCAAGTTAAGACACTTATTAAGAATACTGGATTTGTTGAGCAGGAAGTGAAAAAGGATTTAGGAAAAATTAAGAAGGATTTTGAGAAAAATATTATGCCTGATTTGACAGGAATTAGTCTTAGGGAATTTTTGTCAATTTATCCGCAAGGGAAATTTTCACAATATGAGATTACTGGAAGTGGAAAGATTGTTTCCCAATTTCCTGAAAAAGGGACTAAACTTGATAAACAGACGAAGATACAGATAATGCTGGAATAAAGATATCTTTTATAAAAATTAATTGAGGAAGAAATGTTAAGGGGTAAAAATGTATTATTATGAAATTTATGTGGAAAATAATCAGGGAATATACACATATAAATCGGAAGAGAAGTATGAAATTGGGCAATGGTGCATTGTCAATTTTATAAATAAGGATAAAATGGGGCTTATTGTAGCGATTGTTAATGAAAATCAGATACAATTTGATATTTCAAAAGTGAAAAAAATTAAGGATGTTGCCCCAGTCTTGTCCATTCCATCGGATATTATGCAGCTTATAAGATGGATAAAAAATTATTATATAAGTGATTATTATAGCGTAATAAAGGCAGTTTATCCAGGAGCATTGAAGTTAAATTATTCTAAAAAAGCCATTTTCCAAAGGGAATTTTCTGAAAATAATGAAACTTTGGAAGTGGAAAAAATTGAGGAAATAAAAAAATTTAACGAATATATGAAAAAACGTCAGGAAGTTACGGTTGCAACTTTGAAAAAGAATTTTTCCAGCGAAATTGTAGAAAAAGCTGTAAATGAAAAGGTTATTTCCATTGAAAAGAAAGTTATTTTAAATTCTAAAATTTCAAAAAGAGAAAAGGAAAAAAGTGAAATTGTAGAAAAGGAAATTATTTTGAATGATGAGCAGCAAAAGGCTGTGGATACAATAAAAAATAGTGAAAATCAGATTTTTCTGTTAAAAGGGATAACTGGCTCAGGGAAGACGGAAATATATATTAACTTGATAAAGGAAGCCTTGAAACAAGGATTTGGCAGTATTTTCCTAGTGCCTGAAATTTCACTTACAGTTCAGATGATACAAAGACTTGAGGAGGAATTTCACAATGAAGTGGCTATTCTTCATAGCAAACTTACAGACAAGGAAAAGCGGGAAGAATGGACTTTCATACGAAATGGCGAAAAGAAAATTGTGATTGGAGCAAGATCGGCAGTTTTTGCGCCTGTTCAGAACTTGAAATATATTATTGTGGATGAGGAGCATGAAAATACGTACAAGCAGGAGAATAATCCACGGTATCACGTAAAAAATGTAGCGATAAAAAGAGCATTTTTACAAAATGAAAATTTGAAAAAAGATGAGAAACTTCAAAAAAATAGTGAATTAGAGAAAAATGATAATTTGGAAGAAGCTGAAATTGTAAAAAGCGAAAAGATAAAAGTGATTTTAGGTTCGGCAACTCCATCTTTTGAAACTTATTATCAGGCACAGCAGGGCGATATTGAATTAATTGAGCTGACAAAAAGGTATAAGAATGCTAAGTTGCCAAAATTTAAAATTGTCGATTTGAATGAAACAACAGAAAATTTTTCGGAAGAACTGCTAAATAGGATTTCTCAGACTTTACAAAAAAATGAGCAGGTTATCTTGATTTTGAATAGAAAAGCATTTTCAAACTTGCTGAAATGCAAGGATTGTGGAAATATTCCGACTTGTCCGAATTGCAGTATTTCTTTAAACTATTATAAATATGATAATCGCCTCAAATGCCATTACTGTGGATATGAAAAACGCTTTGATAATACGTGCGATGAATGTGGCGGACATAAAATGAGACAAATTGGGGCTGGGACGGAAAAAATTGAGGAAGAATTGGCGACGGCATTTCCATCGGCAAGAATAGTAAGAGTAGACTCTGAAAGCATAAAGACAAAGCAGAATTATGAAAAAGCCTACAACGACTTTAAAAATCACAAATACGACATAATGCTTGGAACGCAGATTATCGCAAAGGGACTGCATTTTTCAAACGTAACATTAGTCGGAGTAATTAATGCTGATATAATCTTAAATTTTCCAGACTTTCGGGCTTCAGAAAAGACTTTTCAGTTATTGACACAGGCTTCAGGGCGTGCAGGGCGTGGAGAAAAGGATGGGGAAGTGATTATTCAGACTTTTAACGGCGAAAATGATGTAATAAGAAAAACAATCGAAAGTGATTATGAAGGATATTACAAAAATGAGATGATTATGCGAAAAATGTTAAATTATCCGCCTTTTGGACGAATTGTAATTTTGGTAATTTCAGCAACGGAAGAAAATTTGGTAATGGAAAAATCCAAAATTTTACGTGAAGAGATTATAAGAAATGTAAATGCAACTATGAATTTAACTCAAAATGATTTTATCTCAGATGCTTTCAAATCTCCAATTTACAAAATAAACGGAAGATACCGGTACCAGATATTTTTTAAATTTGAAAGAGAAAATATCTTG
>NZ_CALHQO010000284.1:0-4211 GCF_938036635.1 uncultured Leptotrichia sp. | reverse complement strand
CGAGTATGATAAATAAAATATATGATTGGAGAAATAACTGTGGATGTACATCATTTAAAAATTTTCTTTGAGGCATGCAAGGAGAAGAGTTTTACTAAAGCTGCAAAAAATTTATTTATTAGCCAATCAGCAGTGTCAATACAAATAAAAAAATTGGAAACAAAACTTGGAATTCAACTTATTGAGAGGAATTCTAAAAATTTTAGGCTAACTTTTGCTGGAAAAGAACTGTATAGAATGTCAAAAGATGTTTTTGACAAGATTCTACGTGTAGAAAAAGAGATGGAGAAAATATCACAATTTGGGAAGGGAAAAATCTGTATTGGAGCAACTCATAACATTGGAGAGCCAGTATTGCCGAGAATTATGGTAGAATTTAAAAAACACAATCCTGAAATTGAGTTTGACTTGTATATTAAAAATCGTGAATCGCTCGTAAGACATTTGAAAGAAGGAACAGTCGATATTGCCTTAATGGAGGAGTATTTTATTGAAGATAAGGAAATAAAGGTTATCGAAACAGAGGAGTATCCGTTTGTGGTTGTATCTGGAAAGGAAATATCTGATTATAAGGAATTAGAGCAGATGCAGCTGTTAAAGCGGGATACAGTTTTGACAAGCAAATATCTTGACTTGTTTGAGAAAATAATCGGATTTAATTTAGAAAATAGAATTGTAATTAATGGAAGTATTGAAACTATGAAAAATCTTATAAAAAGTGGACTTGGGTTTGCAGTTCTTCCATATTACAGCGTTTATGAGGAGATAGAGAAAGGTACATTGAAAATTATTCATAACTTTGAAAAGTCTGAAGATAAATTTCAGATTGCATATATTCGTGAAAATGGAGAAAAGTCAGGAATTGCCAAATTTGTAAAATTTGTAAGAAATTATAAGATTACGCCTGCGTTATTTTCAGTAAAAAAATAGTAGTAAATCTACAAAAATAAAACAATTTATAATTAAATTCTAGGAGGAAATATGTTAAAGGAAAATATTAGAAAGTCGTATTTGACTGCCTTTGAAACTGTAAAGGCATTTGTAGAAAATGATGAAAATATTGAAAAAACAGAAAAAATTGCACAGGAATTAGCATTAGCCTATAAAAATGGGAAAAAATCGCTAATTGCAGGAAATGGTGGAAGTAACTGTGATGCAATGCACTTTGCAGAAGAATTTACAGGAAGATTTAGAAAAGACAGAAGGGCCTTGCCGTCTATAAGTATCAGCGATTCTTCCCATATCACATGTGTTGGAAATGACTATGGATTTGATTTTGTGTTTGCAAAAGGTGTGGAAGCATTTGGGCAGGAAGGTGACTTTTTCTTTGGAATTTCAACTTCGGGAAATTCTAAAAATATAATTGAAGCTGTAAAATCGGCAAAAGAGAGAAATTTAAAAACTGTAGCATTGCTTGGAAAAGATGGCGGTAAATTAAAAGGAGTGTGTGATTATGAATTTATAATTCCTGGAGAAACATCAGACAGGATTCAGGAAGTTCATATGATGATTTTACATATTATAATTGAAGGTGTGGAAAGAATTTTATTTCCTGAAAATTATTAAAATTAATAAGGCTTTTTTTAAATTCGAGGAGGAAAATGAAAAAAAGTGTAAATATAGAAAAAATTAGAAATACAGAATATCTGAAATTAGCACTTGGATTTACTTTGTCAACTCTGACAACGCCCTTGTTAAATTCTGTTGACACAGCTGTTGTAGGAAATCTTTCAAATCCAGTTTTTATAGGTGGAGTTACACTTGGAGGAACAATTTTTAACACAATATATTGGCTTTTTGGCTTTTTACGTGTCAGCACATCTGGATATTTTGCAAAGGCTTTTGGAGAAAATAACGAAAAGGAAGAAATTACAGTATTAATCCGCCCCGTATTAATTTCACTTATTTTAGGATTTCTGTTTGTTATTTTTCAGAAAGCTATTTTATGGGGATTTATTCATTTTTTTGATGCTGGAAAGGAGATTACGAAATATATAGAAATTTATTTTAATATTCTAATATGGGGAGCCCCTTTCGTATTTCTGAACTACACATTTTTAGGATGGATAATGGGACGAAAAGAAATAAAAAAATGTCTAATCTTGCAACTTATGACAAATATTGTGAATATTTTTCTTGATTTATATTTTGTAGAAGTTTTAGGAATGGATGTTGCTGGAGTAGCAGTTGCTACACTAATTTCCCAAATTATGACAACTCTTTTATCAATTTTTATTATTTTAAGAACTTTTTCACTAAAAAAAATCTTGCACAATATAAATTTGAAAGAAATATTTGATAGAAGCGAAATGAAAAAAGTTGGAGCAGTGAATTCAGATTTAGTGATTCGTACAATCTGTTTACTGGTAGCAACAAATTTATTTTTGGAAAAAGCTGCACATAACGGTAAAATAATATTAGCTGCAAACTCTATATTATTTCAAGTTCAATATTTAATGTCATATATTTTTGATGGCTTTGCTAATGCATCAAGTGTGTTTTCAGGCATAGCGGCAGGAGAGAAAAATTTTAGAAAACTAAAATGGGTAATGAGAAAATCAATACAGTTTTGTGTTATAATTTCAATATTTTTAAGTACAGCATTTGTTTTTGGAGGTAAAAAGCTGCTACTGTTTTATACAAAAAATGCAGAAGTTATAAATACTGCAAATCAGTATAAAATTTGGATAATCATATTTCCACTAGTTGTAAGTTTTGGGCTAGTAATTTACGGAAATTTTACAGGCACAACAGAAACAGCATATATAAGAAATTCGATGATACAGGCATTAATAGTATTTTTAATCTTTTATTTTGCTGGAACAGCAATTGGCCAAAATCATGGATTATGGTTGTCGTTTATAGTATTTTCGCTAGCAAGATCAGTATTTTTGATAAGGTATATTGGTAAATTTTTGCACAAATATAAACTAAGGTTAAGTTAAAATAACTAATTATGATGTTGTTTATTGTATAAAGCAAATTTACTATGATTTCATCTTCATTAAATAGTTTTTTATAAGAGAATTAACAGTTTCATGTGGTATATTTCTATTGAAATAAATTTTGAAGAAAAGAGATGGTAATGATGAAATTAATGAAAAAATCTATGCTAGTATTGTCTGTAATGACATTAATTGGAGGAATGAGTTTTGCAGCAGCAAGTAAAAAAAGACCTACTATGAGAAGGGTAGCTTCAGAATCATATACTTGCGGTTCTGAAAGAATAAGAGTTTCTTATCCAGCAACAAATACTGCCAGAGTAGTTACTAAAGCAGGAAATGTTTACAACCTTAAGGTAGCAACATCAGGTAGTGGATCAAGATATGTTTCTAAAAATGGAAATGTAGAATTCTTTAAAGGTGGAAAAGATGCCATTTATAGAGGACCTAATGGAATTGAAAAATCTTGTACAAGAAGATAATAGAATTCATTCTTAAATTAAAGAACATAACCGATAGATTAAATGATAAAATCAGAAAGTCTTGAGGTTATGTTTTTTTAGTTATAAAAAAATTAGAAAAATCAAAGAAAATATGCTATACTATTATAAACAAATTATAATGGAAATAAAATTAAGGAGGAAACTTATTATGAAAAAAAGTATCTTAGCAATTTTTGCGATTTCAATGACATTATTTGCAGCTGGTGAGGGAGAAGTGAAAAAAGTTCACGATAATAAGACAGCTAAATTGGTAAAAGACTCATATTGTAATAAACCTAAATCTCATGGAGAATTTAAAAAGATAAATGATAAAGATTATAGAGTAGATGTTGACTTTGAAAAATGTGTATTTGATGGAGAAGAATATGAAAATGTAAAAGTTGGAGTATTAGTTCAAAATACTGAAAAAGTTGAAAAATACTTGAAAAAATATAAATATATGCATTTAAAAGCAGGTAAAAATTTAGTTTTCAATTCAAATGACAATAGTTACTATTACAATGGTTCATGGGCATTTAATAATGATAAGGCATATCCTACAGTATTTGACGGAAAATAATTTATAAATAAATTTAGGACGGTAGTTTTATTAAATTGCCGTTTTTATAATTTTTGAGGGTAGATTTTGTAGCAAAACTTCTTTAAAATCAAACTCAAAAGCTATGACTATTTTACTCAAAGCCTAAATTTACCATAATTTTTAGTAGTTCAATTTTAAATGGGTTGGAATATACTTGATAAATTATTTTCACAACAAATGCAGGAA
>NZ_CALHQO010000283.1:0-2550 GCF_938036635.1 uncultured Leptotrichia sp. | reverse complement strand
AATGGTTTTTCAAAATCTTTTAGAATACTATTATTTTGAATCATATTCTTTAAAAACTTCTTTATTTCAAAATATTTTTTTTCCATTGGAGTTACTGGATATTTTTCTACAAGTTCCCGTATATTTATTTCTGAAGGGATAAAAAACTCTTCTTTTTCGCCTCTTTTTATCCTAAAATACATGCTATATTTGTAATCATATTCAGAGAATACATCATCATACGGATTAATAGTTTTTAATACTCCTAAATATGGTGACATATTTTGAAGTTTTTCAAATTTTACCTTTTCTTCTTCAGTCATTTTATCAGATTGTGTTTCTTTTAAAGAACCATCATTACAGCTAAAAATAAAAATAGCTGTAAAAATTAACAAAAAAATTTTTTTCATGACACCTCCGTAAAAAAATTAATCTTCAAATCCATTTGGATTTTTTTTCTGCCAGTTCCAAGAATCTCTGCACATATCTTCGATAGTGTATTTTGCTTCCCAGTTTAATAATTTTTTAGCTTTTGAGGCATCGGCATAGGAAACGGCAATATCTCCTGCTCTACGGCCGTCAATTACATACGGAATAGTTTTTCCAACGGCTTTTTCAAAGTTTTTTAGAATTTCAAGGACGCTGTAACCTTTTTCACTTCCTAAATTTATTGCTTCAAATCCAATGTTTCCACTAAACAAATAATTTATAGCGGCAGAATGCCCTGCTGCTAAGTCATTTACGTGAATAAAGTCCCTTATACAAGTCCCATCAGGTGTATCATAATCATTTCCGAAAACATGCAGTTTTTCTAATTTTCCTACTGCAACTTGAGTTATGTAAGGGGCAAGGTTGTTTGGAATACCGTTTGGATCTTCTCCGATTCTTCCGCTCTCATGAGCTCCTAATGGATTAAAATATCTAAGGGCAATAATATTCCAAGAATCATCAGAAGTTGCCAAATCAACTAAAATATTTTCAATCATAAGTTTTGTTCGGCCATAAGGATTTGTTGCACCCATTGGATCACCTTCAACTAAAGGCATTTTTTCAGGAATACCGTAAACCGTAGCTGAAGAACTGAATACAATGTTTTTTACATTAAATTCCTCCATCACTTCAAGCAAAGTAATCATACCAAATAAATTATTTCTATAATACATAAGTGGTTTTTCCACAGATTCTCCAACTGCCTTAAATCCTGCAAAGTTAATTACAGCATCAATTTTATTTTCACTAAAGATTTTTCTCAATCCTTCTTTATTTTTTATATCCAGTTCATAAAAAGATATTTTTGTTCCAGAAAGTTCTTCTAAAATTGTAATAACTTTTTTGTTTGAATTGCTAAAATCATCTACTATTATTGGATTAAATCCTTTCTTTATTAAATCTAAAACTGTATGGGAACCAATATATCCAGCTCCTCCTGGCACTAAAATTGTTTTCATAAAAATATCTACCTTCTTTCTAAAAATTTTTAATTTTTTATATTATTTTAGTCAAATTTTAAAATTACCTAATTAATTATGTAAATTGATTTTTTCCATAATCTCATCAAAAGTTTGAAAACCATTTAAAGTTTCTACAATTTTCCCATCCTTAAATAAAATAAGCATAGGCAATCCTCTTATTTTAAATTTGGTTCCAAATTCAGGATAATCGTCAACATCAACTTTGACAATCTTGCACTCAGAATTGTCAGCTACTTCGCTAATAACCTTTTCAAGCATTTGACAAGGTCCGCACCAGATAGCATAAAAATCTATAAGTGTAAGTCCAGTTTGTAAAATTATTTCATTATCAAAGTCTTCGCCAGCATAATTAATGATTTTACTCATATTTTCACCTCATATTTTAATAAAATTATATTTTCAGTTATTATACCAATTTTAATTAATTTGTGCAATTTTATTTTTTGACTAATTTTAAGAAGACTTCATTTCCAATAACATCTCCATCTTCTTCTACTTTACCTTTTCTTTTAACTTCAATTCTTTGTGAAGCATAGAATTTCAAAGCATTACCACCTGATGTTGTTGTTGAAGGCCCATACATTACCCCAACATTTGCCCTTGTTTGGTTTAAGAAAACTACAGTACATTGATTTTTATGAGCATTTGCAGCAATTTGTTTTAATGCTTTACTCATTAACCTTGCAACCAAACCAATTGTTGCTTTTTCAAAATCATCTTGTTCATATTCAGCACGAGGCACCATTGAAGCAACTGAATCCACAACAATCATGTCAACTGTACCTGAAGCACATAAATCATTTACAATTTTTAAACATTGTTCCGCAATGATAGGTTGAGAAATTGCTAAATTATCAGTATCAACACCTAAACGTCTAGCATATCTAGGGTCAAATGCTTGTTCAACATCTAGGAATACAACATTCCCACCTTCTTTTTGAATATTACCAGCCATTGTTAAAGCAATAGAGGTTTTACCAGATGCTTCAGATCCATAAATTTCAATGATACGTCCTTTTGCAACACCACCACCTAGAATATTATCAAGAATTAGAGATCCTGTACTTACTGTTTGAACATCTACCTCTTTCAAATCAGG
>NZ_CALHQO010000282.1:0-1391 GCF_938036635.1 uncultured Leptotrichia sp. | reverse complement strand
CTTTTCAATCAGCTCTTTTTCGCTAACAATAACAAAATCATTCCCTGCACCCTGATATTTCTCAAATTTTAACATTTCAAACCTCCATTAATTTTTATTTTTCTTTTCCTGCAACTTTCTAGCCATTTTCACAACGAATTTTCTCGATAAAAATCTGATTCCAAAAACTGCAATTCTATTAAAAATCCCAGGAATGATAACTGCTTTTCCCTTCTGAAACTCTTTATACCCAATTTCAGCCACTTTCTTCGCAGCCATAACTTTCAATCTCTCAAACAGCGAACTTTCCTCCAAATTGCTGCTCTTCTCAAAGCCAGTATCTGTCGGCCCAGGACAAAGTGCCGATATTCTAATATTTTTTCCACGAACATCATTTTTCACTTCTTCCCTAACTGCTTCCGTAAACGACTGCACAAAGGCTTTACTCGCATAATACGTACTCATTAAAGGCCCTGGCATAAAAGCTGCAATTGAAGACACATTTAATATCCCGCCATTTCCATCCTTTAGCATATCATTTAAAAACAGTCTTGTCAATTCTACAACTGCCTTTATATTCAAGTTTATCATTGCATCATTTCTTTTCATCGTTTCTTCATCAAATTCAGAAAATTTCCCATAAATCCCAACTCCAGCATTATTCACAAGTACATTTATTTTCAATTTTTCAGATTTCACTTGATTATAAAGCCTTTCAGCCGCATTTTCCAGTGACAGATCATTTTCAATTACAGTTATCTTGATATTTTTAGAAATTTCCTCAAAAATCTCTTTTTTTAAAATTTCCAGCTTATCTTTATTTCGTGCCACAATAACCAGATTATGCCCGTTTTTTGCATAAATTTTAGCAAGTTCATATCCAATTCCACTGCTTGCCCCTGTTATCAAAACTCTTTTCATAAAATTTCCTTAAAAGACACCTTGTCTATTTCACATTATAAAATTTATTTTTTTTAATAACCATTTAATCGCTTCAAAATATATTTTGATATAGTTTCATTACTAATCCATTTCCCATTTTTTTTAGTAAATTCCAATTCAATGTTAACTATTAGTTCACTATTGTCATCATTTTTTATTAATTCTTTTGTATGTTCATCAAAATATTTCATCTAAAAATATATCTGTATCTAAATATCTTCCACCTTTTCCATATTTACTCAAAAGATATTTTTCTGAACTTGTCAAAAGTTCCATTGCATCTATCATTTTTAAAGTTATTGAAACATTAGCTTTATTTTCTGATACATATTCTATCTCTTTCAGTTCAATTTTTGAATTGTAAATTAAATTCTTTAAATTCTGTTCTGTTACCATTTCCATTACTGTCATAAATGATTTCTGTTTAGATTTATTCACTGGTTTTGCTTCATTAATCTTTATTGTGTCAA
>NZ_CALHQO010000281.1:0-2973 GCF_938036635.1 uncultured Leptotrichia sp. | reverse complement strand
AAGCTGCTGAAGAATTATATATTTCACAGCCTGCCCTTTCCCGTTCGATACAAAAGCTGGAAAAAACTTTAGGGGTTGAACTGTTTGACAGGAAAAAAAATAAGATGGAATTAAATCAAAATGGAAAAACTGTTATCCAGTACGCAGAAAAAATATTGAATCTTGTAGATGAAACGGAAGAAAAAGTTAATAAAAATAATCAGGTTCAAAATAATTTTTCAATTGGTTCATGTGCTCCCGCTCCATTGTGGGATATGATTTCATTATTTGGAAGATTTTATCCTGAAAAATATATTCTTCATAAAATAGAAAATAATCTTCAGTTATTTGAAAAACTTAAAAATGACATTTATCAGATGATTATACTTTCTGAGCCTATTGATAATTCTGAATTTTTCTGCATAAAATACAAAACTGAACAATTATTTTTATCAGTTCCTTTGCAGCATCCGCTGGCTAAAAAAAAGGAAATACATTTTTCAGATATTACAGATGACAGAATGCTCTTATTCAATCCAATAGGAATATGGAAGGATGTAGTTTTAGAAAAAATGCCTAATATGAACTTCCTTATCCAAAACGACAGGATTATTTATCAGGAATTAGCTGAAATGCAAAATTTACTACATTTCCGTTCAAATTTCACACTTGAACGTGAAGATAATTTTAAAAATAATATTTCAATTCCAATTGCTGACAAGGAAGCAAAAATGACTTTCTACTGTGTCTGTAAGAAAAATATAAAAAATGAAAATCTTGTGATGTATGTAGACAAATTTTTGTATTATGAAGAGGTTATTCTTGGAAAGAGTTTTAATACGATTAGAAGTTATCGGCGGGATTTACTGCAGTTTATGGAATATCTGGATGAATATGAGGAAATTCATAATTTTGAAGAAATTGAAATGATGACATTCAGATCCTTTATTGCATATTTAAATTCTCCTCAGAAGCTGGCTAAAGAGGAAGAGAAGGAAAAAAAGCATTCTCAGAAAAATACTGCAAATACAGAAATTGATGATACAGAATCAGAGATTGATAAGATAAAAAGTATTGAAGATATGGAAGAATTAAATACAAAAATGAGTGTCAAGCCAGTGTCTAAAAGAACTATAAATAGGAAGATTTCAGCACTTAGGACATTTTTTAAATATCTTCAGGAAATAAAAGTGATTGAAACGAATAAGGCGGCTTATATTAATGTTCCAAAATTCGAGAAGGAATTGCCAAATGTATTGAATAGAGATGACTTAAACAGGTTGAGAAATGTTATAAATACCGAAAAAATTACTGGGATTCGGGATAGATTAATTATTGAACTTCTTTATTCTAGCGGGCTTCGTTCGATAGAACTTATTAATTTGAGTGAATTTATGATTGATATTGAAGAGCGGGAAATTAGGGTTATTGGAAAAGGGGATAAGGAACGGATAACTTTTTTTAGTGAAAATGCTAAGAAATGGCTGATAAAGTATATTGAGGAAAAGAAAAAGCAATATGAAAACTACACTAGGGAAGTATTGATTGTAAACAGTAAAGGGAAAAAATTGACAACACGTTCATTAAGAAGGCTTATTTCGGCACACGCACATGAAGCTGGGATACAGAAGGAAATAACACCGCATGTATTTAGGCATTCATTTGCAACAGAACTTTTAAATAACGGAGTGGATATCCGATATTTACAGGAATTGCTTGGGCATAGTAGTATTGCTACAACACAGGTTTACACACACGTGAGCAAGGCTTTCTTGCGAGATATTTATATGAGTACTCATCCATTAGCTAAGGAATAATGGATTGGATTCAATTTTAATGTAAAAGGAATGAGAAAATAGGAGGAAATTTTGATTAAAAAAAAATGTAGCGGTTGCGGAATTGAACTGCAGTTTGAAGATAAAAATAAGGAAGGATATGTTCCTGAAGAGAAGTTTATAACAGAGGATAATTTACTTTGTCAGAGATGTTTTAAAATTAAAAATTATGGGGAAAACCTTGTAAATAATTTTAGTAGGGAAGATTATCTGAAAGAAGTAAATGAATGTGTAAAAAAATCTGATATAATACTTCCAATTTTTGATATTATTGACTTTGAAGGTTCATTTACTGAGGAAATCTTGGATTATCTAAGAGATTACAGATCTATAATTTTAATTAATAAAATAGATTTACTGCCTGACTTTATACATCCAACTGAAATTTCCAACTGGGTAAAGGATAGGCTTGCCGAAGAAGATATTGTACCCGATGATATCGCTTTTATCAGCGCAAAAAATAAATACGGAGTAAATGGAATAATCAGAAAAATTAAAAATATTTTTCATAACAAAAAAGTAAAGGCAACTGTACTTGGAGTTTCAAATGTTGGAAAATCATCAGTTATAAATTTACTTCTTGGGAACAATAAAATAACAACTTCTAAATATTCTGGAACTACTTTAAAATCAATTAATAATAAAATTCCAAATAGTGAAATTACGATAATTGACACACCTGGACTTATTCCAGATGGGAGAATTTCTGATTTAATCAGTGTAGAAAATGGATTAAAGTTAGTGCCAGCTGGAGAAATTTCACGAAAAACTTTTAAACTTGAAGAAAATCAAGTATTTATGTTTGATGTTTTCTGTAGATTTAAAATACTTGGAAATGAACTTCTAGAAAGTGGGAGCAAGCCTATATTTTCTGCTTATGCTTCAAAAAGCGTGAAGTTTCACGTGGCTCGTGAGGAAAGAGTGCAAGACTTGCTAAATGGAAATTACTTTGAAATTTTACAGGGAAGTGAGAAAGAAAAGTATTTTCAAAATGAATTTGTAACTCATGAAGTGGAAATTGAGCAAAACGAGGAACTGGTAATAGCAGGATTAGGCTGGATAAATGTCAAAAGAGGACCGCTAAAGGTACAGCTTGAAGTTCCAAAAAATGCGTATCGGTTGGGATAGTGACTCTATTAATGTCGTGGATTTTGCAAAA
>NZ_CALHQO010000280.1:0-2598 GCF_938036635.1 uncultured Leptotrichia sp. | reverse complement strand
ATTTCTTTATTCCTCAACAACCACGAATCACCGAGTTAAAGCTGAAGCGTATTTGTCAGTTTCTCCTTTCCTAATTGAGTGAATGTGCTCAAATATTATTTGTAAACAAGATTTCTATGAATATTTGAGCTTATTATGATTTTTATTCTTCAATTTCTGCAGTTTCTGTTACAGGAGCTTGAATATTTTCTTTTTTGTCTTCTTTTATAATTTTTTGAATATATACGTTTACTTCCTGAACTTTTAATCCTGTCATTTCAGTAATTGCTTTTACTACTTTAGTTTGGATTTCTCCAGCTAATGCAGGTAGCTTGAATCCCATTTTTGCAACGATGTATAAATCTAATGTACATTCAGTTTCTCCAACTTCTACTTCAATTCCTTTTCCACCTGAAGATACATTTTGGAAAAATTTAACAATTTCATTTTTAGAAGTTCCACCAACAAGACTGTGTACTCCTTCAATTTCTGCTACTACTGATTCTGCAATAGTCGCTACTACTTCCTGAGATATATTTACATTTCCTAATTCGTTCATTTTAGTTCCTCCTAATTTTTATTTTTTATCAAATAGTAATCAAATTATTTGTATAATCTGATTTTTTATTGATTTCTAGAATTAATTATTTACCAAGTGCATCCTTAAAATGTGTTTCAATAAAGTTTGTATAGATTGTTCCTTTTTTAAAGTCTTCATTATCAAGCACTTTTAAGTGAAATGGTATAGTTGTGTCAATACCTTCTATAATAAATTCCTTTAAGGCACGTTTCATTCTTGCAATAGCTTCTTCCCTATTTTTTCCTTTTACGATAAGTTTTGCTATCATTGAATCGTAGTAAGGCGGGATTTCATAATTTTGATAAGAATGAGAATCGATTCTTACTCCAATTCCACCTGATGGAATATATGTTTCTAGAACTCCTGAAGATGGAAGGAAACCATTTTCAGAATCTTCTGCGTTAATTCTGCATTCTATTACGTGTCCATTAATATTTATATCTTTTTGAGAAAAACTTAATTTTTCTCCTGCGGCTACTCTTATCTGTTCTTTTATCAGATCTACACCAGTGATTTCTTCACTTACTGTATGTTCCACCTGAATTCTTGTATTCATTTCCATAAAATAAAAGTTCATGTTTTTATCAACTAGAAATTCCAATGTTCCAACGCTGTCGTAACCAATTCCTTTTGTTAATTTGGCAGCAAATTTACCCATTTTTTCACGTGTTTTTGCATCAATTCCTGCTGATGGAGATTCTTCTATTAATTTTTGGTGTCTTCTTTGGATAGAGCAGTCTCTTTCTCCAAGATGGACAACATTTCCAAACTTATCTCCAATAACTTGTATTTCAACGTGTCTTGGCTCTTCAACGTATTTTTCAATATAAACATCTGGATTTCCAAAAGCCGCTTTTGCCTCATTTTGTGCAGCAATAAAATTTTCTACAAGTTCTTTTTCATCATGGGCGATTCTCATTCCTTTTCCGCCACCTCCTGCAGTTGCTTTTATCATAACAGGATAAGTTATCCATTGTGCAACTTTTTTGGCTTCTTCAACATTTGGAACAATTCCATCTGACCCTTTTGTTATTGGAACTTTGTGCTTGATAGCAGTTTCCCTTGCTGTTGCCTTGTCTCCCATCATACTAATTAGCTCAGGTTTTGGACCAATGAATACGATGTTGTTTTTATCACATATTTCAGCAAATCTTTGATTTTCTGCTAAAAACCCATATCCTGGGTGAATAGCTTCACTTCCTGTAATTTGTGCTGCTGAAATAATATTCGGTATTTTTAAATACGAGTCTGCACTACTGGCAGTTCCGATACAGACAGCTTCGTCAGCAAGTTTTACGTGAAGTGAATCTTTATCGGCTTCTGAATAAACTGCAACTGTGGCAATTCCTAACTCTCTTGCTGCTCTAATTATCCTAACAGCAATTTCTCCTCTGTTTGCTATTAATATTTTTTTAAACATTAATATTCTATCCTCCTAAAAGATTTCTGTTTCATAAAAATAATTTTAATTAATTTCAATTTTAAATAGTTCTTTTGCGAAGTCAACTGGTGAGCCATCTGCCACTAGCACTTCCTTTAGAATACCATCTACATTAGATTTTACATCATTATCAATTCCTATTGTATTTATTTTTGCAAGGACTTGTCCTTTTTTTACTAAAGTTCCAGGTTTTGAACTTACTAGCTTTATTCTTCCCACATTACTCGATTTGATAATTTCTTCTGCTGGTAATACAGCTGGAAGAGTTTCTTTTTCAACCTTTTCTGTTACAGGTGCTACATTATTTGCGATATTTGTAGTTTCAGAATTTGTTAATGTAAGTTTTACTTTTCCATATCTTACTTTTAGTTCTGCTATATCTTCTTTCTTTAGAACTTTCATCAATTCCTGAATATCTTTAAGTTCCATATTCCCTCCTTGTATCTTATTTTATAAATCAAACTTTTAATCACCAAATTTATCACAAAATTATACATATAATTTTATCATATTATAAGTATTTTTTCAATTTTTTCTTTTTTTAGTCTTACTTTTATTATACCATATTTTCCTTTGAAATTTTATCATTTATGTAAAA
>NZ_CALHQO010000279.1:0-7310 GCF_938036635.1 uncultured Leptotrichia sp. | reverse complement strand
GGAGTTTATGGACATCCTGATGCGGCAAGACTTACTTATTACGGGATTCACAGTCTTCAGCATAGAGGACAGGAAGCAGCAGGAATTGTAGTAAGTGATGGAAAACGTGTAAATGGACATCGTGGGCCTGGATTAGTGTCAGAAGTATTTAATGATGACAGAATATTTAATCGTCTGGAAGGGAATAGTGCCATAGGGCATGTGCGGTATGCAACTTCTGGAAGTAGCAGTGAACGTAATATTCAGCCATTTTTATTTCAATTTTTTGATGGAAGTATTGCCTTGGCACACAATGGAAACTTGATTAATGCAAGGACGTTAAAAAGAGAGCTAGAAGAACACGGTGCAATTTTTCATTCTTCGTCTGATACTGAAGTATTGGTTCACTTGATAAGAAGAAGCAAGGAAAAAGATTTTCTGAGTCAGTTAAAAGATGCATTGCGTCAAGTAAAAGGTGGATTTTCTTTCGTAATTCAAACTCAGACAGAATTGTATGGGGCAGTAGATCCATTTGAATTTCGTCCTTTAATTTTAGGACAAACAAAAAATGGAGCCTATATTTTGGCAAGTGAAACATGTGCATTGGAAATTGTGGGAGCAGAATTTATTAGAAATATAAGATCTGGAGAAGTTGCTATCATTGATGAAAGTGGATATAGAATAGAAAAATATACTAAAAACACTTCAACTGCCATTGCGGCAATGGAATATGTGTATTTTGCTCGTCCTGATTCAGATATTTCTGGAGTAAATGTTCATAAGTCACGTAAAAGATGTGGAAGAAGATTGGCGCAGGAAGCTCCAGTTGAACATGCAGATATTATAATTGGAGTTCCAAATTCATCATTGTCAGCAGCAAGTGGATATGCAGAGGAAATCGGAAAGCCTTATGAAATGGGATTAATTAAAAATCAATATGTAGCGCGTACTTTTATTCAGCCAACTCAGGAATTACGTGAGCAAGGTGTCAGAATGAAATTATCTGCTGTAAAAAGTGTTGTAAAAGATAAAGTTGTAGTTATGATAGATGACTCAATAGTCCGTGGGACAACTTCAAGCCGTATAGTTCAACTCTTAAAAGAAGCGGGAGCAAAGGAAGTACATGTCCGTATTGCATCTCCAGAATTTAAATTTCCTATCTTTTATGGAATAGATGTTTCAAAATCATCTGAATTAATTTCAGCAAATAAAACTGTTGAGGAAGTAAGAGAATATATAGGAGCAGATTCGCTTGCATTTCTTAGCATAGATGGACTGATTGAGTCAATAGGGCTTGATTTTGACGCACCTTATACAGGGCTTTGCATGGAATGTTTTAATGGAGATTATCCAGCTGGATTGGGCGATTATGAAAAAGAATTTTATGCTTCATTGACACCAATTCAGAAAGAGGCTTTAGAAAAATTAAAGAAGTAAGGTGAAAAAATGTATATTGTAAGTTTGAATTATATAAAGGAAGTAAGTGAAGTTGAAAAATATTTAGAAGAACATGTAAAATTTTTGGAAAAATATTATGAAATGGAAAAATTCATTTGTTCAGGAAGAAAAAATCCTAGAACAGGCGGTGTAATTTTATTAAATGCAGAAAGTTTAGCAGAAGTAGAAAGTATAATTTTAGAAGATCCATTTAATGCAAATGAAATTGCAGAATATGAAATTACGGAATTTTTTCCTACAAAGTATAATAAAAATTTTAAAATATTTGTAGAATAAAAGATATAATAGGAGGAAAAAATGTCAATTTCTTATAAAGATTCGGGAGTAGATAAAGAAGAAGGGTACAAAAGTGTAGAAAAAATAAAAAATGGTGCTAAAAGTACATATAATGCCAATGTTATGAATGATTTGGGAAGTTTCGGAGCTTTATACAAACTTGGAGATTATAAAAAGCCTGTGCTGGTTTCTGGAACTGACGGAGTTGGGACAAAATTAAAAGTTGCATTTGAAACAGGAATTTACAATACAGTTGGAATAGACTGCGTAGCAATGTGTATAAACGATATTTTGTGTCACGGAGCGAAACCCTTATTTTTCCTAGATTACTTAGCTTGCGGGAAATTAGATTCAAATGTGTCGGCTAAAATTGTAAGCGGAGTTGTGGAAGGATGCCTGCAGTCAGAAGCTGCCTTAATTGGTGGAGAAACCGCTGAAATGCCAGGATTTTATACTCCAGGAGAATACGATATTGCAGGATTTGCAGTAGGGGCTGTAGAAGAGGATCAAATTGTGAATGGTTCAGATGTTAAGGAAAGTGATGTTTTAATTGCAATTCCATCAAGCGGTGCACACAGTAACGGTTTTTCATTAATCAGAAAATTATTTACTGACTTTACTGAAGTTTATAATGGGAAAACAATTGGAGAACATTTATTGACTCCAACAAAAATTTATGTAAAACCAGTTCAGGCTGTAATGAAGGAAGTAAAAATCAACGGAATGGCTCACATTACTGGTGGAGGGCTTATCGAAAATGTGCCAAGAACAATACCTGACGGACTTTGTGCAAATATACAAAAATCAAAAATTCAAATTCACGAGTTATTTAAGCACGATACATTTTCAAGAGTAAGCGAAGAGGAAATGTGGGGAACATTTAATATGGGTATAGGATTTGTATTGATTGTGGACGCAAAGGATAAGGAAAAAGTGATTGAAATTTTAGAAAAAAATGGTGAAAATGCTTATGAAATCGGACATATTGGAAAAGGTGATGAAAAAATATGTCTAAAATAATTGAAAATTCAAAAGATAATTCAGAAAATAAAAAAACTCGAATAGCAGTATTTATATCAGGTTCAGGCTCTAATTTACAGTCAATAATCGACAATATCGAAAACGGCAATTTAAACTGTGAAATTTCCTACGTTATTGCCGACAGGGAATGCTTTGGACTGGAAAGAGCTGAAAAACATGGGATAAAAAGTATAATGCTCGATAAAAAGTTATTTGGAAAAAATTTATCAGATGAAATAAACGCTATTTTGGAAAACGATACAGAAAGAACAGATTACATCGTACTTGCAGGCTATCTGTCAATTTTATCAGAAAATTTCATAAACAAATGGAATCGTAAAATTATAAATATTCATCCGTCACTTCTCCCCAAATACGGTGGAAAAGGAATGTACGGAATAAAAGTCCACGAAGCTGTAATTGCAAACAAAGAAAAAGAAAGCGGCTGCACAATCCATTTTGTAGATAACGGAATAGACACAGGAGAAATTATAACAAATGTAAAAGTGCCTGTTTATGAGAATGATACACCTGAAATTTTACAAAAGAGAGTGCTGGAAAAAGAGCATATTCTGCTGATAGAGGGGATTAAAAAGTTATTAGGACAATAATTTTAAAAGTAAAGGAATGATTTGAATATGGATACAGATTATACTATTTTAGTTATATTAACATACATCATGATAATTATTGGAGGAGTAACTGGAATAGGATTAATAGTAGCTTTTTTTAGAAAATTAGGAAAAATTGAAAGCAAAGATAAATTAGAAGAAGAAAAATTAGATGATTAATTTTAGAAAGATTTGGAGGTAAACTATAATATGGAAGAAATATTAGTAATTGTTGCGATGATTGCAGGAGGACTAACTGGATTCTTGATGGTGAAGTTTATTCAGAAAAAATTAAAAGATAAAAAAGAAAAATAATTAAAGGAGGAGAAATGAAAAAAATAATATTATCGTTATTCTTAATACTAGGAATTTTATCTTTTTCAAAAGAGAAAAAAGTTTATATGCCGAAAGTGGTTATAACTATAATGGATGATAATTTCAAAAATCCTATTGCAAGAACTGTAGAGCAAAGCGGGGTGTTAACAAAAGCTCTATCATTAGGAGACATGGTTACTTTTAGATATAAAAGTGATGAGAAGAAATTTGCAGAAAAGTTGATAGAAGAAATTTGGAGAATGAATAAATCTCTTCCAAATAAATTAACTTTTTTGATAGAACAAAACGAAGAAAATACTATGGTTCAGATTTTACAACTGTTAAAAAAATATAGATATAGAGGTAATGTTGAAGTAATTGAATTATCATATCAAAAGAATGCTAAAATTTTGGAACAGACAAGTAAAAATGGCTGGGAATATAATCAATATTCTGATTTAAAAGATGTGGCAGGAGAAGTGGAAATTGGAGGCGTAAAATACAATAAAAATGAATATGTCGCAACACTTTTTATGCAAAAATATGACAATGTGAAAAGATAAATTTTTTTGATTAAAGATAAATATTGAAAAATATAAATTTATACAAAAACTGAGAGGAGATGAAAATGAAACATAAATTTTTAGTATTGATGATGCTAATTTTTAGTTTTTCAATAATTTATGCAGCAAATGGCGATGAAGAATTTTTGAAGGCGAATGAATATTACAAGAAAAATGATTATTCTAATGCTGAAAAAATGTTTTTGGAGTCAATAAAAAAGGGAAATATAAGAGCGAACTATAATTTGGCAACTTTATATTTAAACAAAAAAGAATATAAAAAAGCTGAAAAATATTATCTTGATGTGTTAGAAAAAGGAGATAGAAAAGATACTGAATTAATATCGGCAACAATATTTAATTTAGGGCAATTGGACCTTGAAATTGGAGAATACGATAAAGCGGAATATATGTTCAAATTCTTAGCGGATAAATTTCCAAAAGATACAATATATAGTTCTAAATTAGGAGCATTTTATTTTGTTCAAGGAAAGTATTCGGAAGCTGAAAAATATTTAAAACAAGCGCTAAATTATATAAAAGATGATAAAAATTTAGAAAATAAAGTAAAAAAACTTTTGGAAGAAATTGATAAGAAAGTAAAAAAATAGTATTTAGGTGTTTAATGGAGGAATATGAAAAAAACAATAATTTTATCAGTATTGATTTTTAATTCATTATCATATTCAGCATATACAGGATTTGGATACATTACTGAACCAAAATTTACAAATCCAGATAAATGGAGCGATTTTAAGACAATGTATAAAGTTACAGATGATATTAGTCTTTTGATGAGTTATGAAGAATTTAAAAAAGTAGTTCCACAAAAGGAATATTATCGTGATAATGATGGGGTAGACGATACTGTATTTTATTATGAAAAAGTAAAAGATCCTTTTGGAAATTATGCAAGAGGGAGTTTTTATTTTGCAAAAAATATACTTATGTCTTCAATTTTTGAATATGATACAACTGTAAAAGAACATAAAAAAATGGATGCTGAAATTAGAAAACTTTATTCTAAGAGAAAAGGATATACAAAACTTCAAAATGCATATGCTTCAGCAACATTTTTGTATAATTCAGGAACTTTGATGTATATAAAATTTGTCCCAGATAATAATAATTATAGTAGTAATACCGGAAAAACATTGATTCATATTCAAGTATCAAGTGCATTAAATATTGCAAAATATTTACAGGAGATACAGATGCTAAATAGAATTGGAGATTAAAAAATAGAGAGTTTTTTGAATAATATTTTCAAATTTCTCTCTATTTTTATTTATCCTGATTTTTCAAATTCAAAAATTTTATAATTATCTTGAATAAACTTTTGTAAATTTAGCAATTTTTTCAGCTAATTCATCAGTTAATACATCATCTTTTAATCTCCATTGCCAGTTTCCGCTAGCAACTCCAGGAGTATTGATTCTAGCTTCACTTCCTAATCCTAGGAAATCTTGAATTGGAGCGATTGCCATGTTTGCAACAGAACTCCATGCACCTCTTATTGCATCCCAATGGATATTATCGTCAGTTTGTGAGTTTAAATAATCTCTTGCAAATTGTTTATCTTTTTCTTTTGCTTTTGTAAACCATCCGATTAATGTGTCATTATCATGAGTTCCAGTATAAACTACACAGTTCTTTGTATAAGTATGAGGCAAGTAGTCATTTTCTTCTTCTGAATCAAATGCAAAACCTAAGATTTTCATTCCAGGAAACCCAGTTGCTTCTCTCAAATCAATAACACCTTGTGTCATTAATCCCAAGTCTTCGGCAATAATTGGTAATTCTCCCAATTCTTCCTTTATTTTATTAAATAAGTCAATTCCAGGTCCTTTTACCCATTGACCATTTATTGCAGTATCATCTCCATAAGGAACTGCCCAGTATGCTTCAAATCCTCTGAAGTGGTCAATTCTTATGATGTCGCAAGTAGAAAGGTTAGCTCTAACTCTGTCTACCCACCATTTGTAGTTTAACTCTTTTAATTTATCCCAGTCGTATAGAGGATTTCCCCAAAGCTGTCCTGTAGCACTGAAATAATCAGGCGGAACACCAGCTACTTTAACGGGTTTTAGTTCAGGATCGAAAAGGAAAATTTCTGGATTTGCCCATGCGTCAGAACTGTCTACCGCAACGAAGATTGGTATGTCTCCAATTATTTTAATTCCATTATCGTTAGCATATTTTTTTACATTGTTCCATTGATCGAAGAATAGGCATTGAATAAAGTTATTGTATTCAATTTCATCAGCTAATTCCTCTCTGTATTTATTAATAGCGGCTTCTTCTCTAACTTTAATATCGTGCGGCCATTCAGTCCAAGGAAGTCCATTAAAGTGGTTTTTTAAAGAAATAAACAAGCTGTAATCATTTAACCAATCGCTATTTTCAGCTTTAAAAGTTTCTAATTTTCTTTTTAAATCATTATTTCCATTAGCTTTAAAATTTTCAAATGCTTTTCTTAATAAAGGATATTTTTGATTATAAATAGCACCATAATCAACATATTCCTTATTGTCACCAAAATTAATATCTTTCAAATCTTCCTCTGATAATAAATTTTGCTCAATTAATAAGTCAAAATCAATCAGATATGGATTTCCAGCGAATGTCGAAAAACATTGATAAGGTGAATCACCGTATCCAGTTGGGCCTAATGGGAAAATTTGCCATAATTTTTGATTTGCTTTTTTTAAGAAATCCACAAATTTATATGCTTCCTTTCCTAAACTTCCAATTCCATATTTTCCAGGAAGTGAAGTAGGATGTAACAAAATACCAGAACTTCTCTCAAACATTTCTATATCCTCCTTAAAATTTATTAATAAAATTAGTTTTGATTTCTCATACTAAATATACTATATTTTATGCCAAAAGTCAACATATACGTAAATGTCTGATTATTAAAATTTGAAAAAGGGGTGGGAGTATTTAAAATAAAGGACTTTCAGAGATTTAATAGTTTTTAAATTCTTAGAGAAAATTCTGTAAAAATACGTAATTTTTTGACGGTAGTATACAAATAGTATACAAATTGTTAGTAAAATATGTATAAAAAAATACCAGGATATTT
>NZ_CALHQO010000278.1:0-7320 GCF_938036635.1 uncultured Leptotrichia sp. | reverse complement strand
AACTGCAATCATTCCATATTCTATTTGGTGAGGACAGCAAGATTTTCTCCGATGAAGAAAGCGTTGTACATTATGATATAGCAAAAGCTATTGAAGGAGAGGAGTCGCCAATGCAACAATATGTGTACGAACTGAAACAATATAAAGAAACACACACTGAGCGTTATAAGCAAATAGAGCAGACTAATGAGGGGTGGGAAATAGCGCAGGCAACAAATGGCACGGCATACTTTATTGTGAAAGCTCCTCGCTCGGCAAAACTTGCCATTAACATACACACAGCCGAAGATAGTCAATCAAAAGCCCAAATAATTTCTTTACTTGAACTGCTTGAAGCGATGCGAGTGGATGAGAGTGCCCAGCGTATTGCATTGCCAGATAATTGGCATCAACTCTCAGCTGATGCCATAAAAACATATAATCAATATTTTGTCCACATCAACAAGTCAAGAGCTGGTGATAAACGTACCCAAGCTCTTCAGATAATTGTAAAGCTATATAATAATGATACAATTTCTGAAAAATCGAAAGAGCTCCTAAAAAATACAAGAAAACTTGTTGATAAAGGAAGCCTCGATATCATCAAAAAAATATTAGCTATCGGACAGGAATTGGAAGAAAAAAAACCAAGACTATTCAATATTGAACAACAAGATATTGACGAAATTCTCAAGCGGGAAATCGGTAAACTCGTCACCAATGTAGAAAGTAAACAAGGAGAAGCATCAATTATATTAGCAACCATTAAGTAAAAACACCCCTATGAATAAGGAGTTATTAAAAGAGTATTTAAGCAATCGTTATCAAGGCTGGGAATCATTTCTCAATAACATTATTTTCCCCATTTTTGGCAAAGATGATTTTTTTAGTATTATTTATTGTCCTTGTAGGACGTTCAAAAATGGTTTATGTTAGTCTTTTACCTACAATATTTTATATACTTTTAAAAAAAAGAAAAAAGTATTTGTTAGTATTTTTGGTTCTTTGTGCAGTTGGTTATCCTCTTTTACCTACATCAGTTACAAAAAGAGTTCCATACATAATAAAATATAATGAAGATCCGTCTAGTAAGTTAAGAGTAATATTTTGGGGAGCAGGAATAGAAGAATTAAAAGAAAAGCCAATATACGGATGGAAAGCTCTTGATAGAAAAGAAGCAACGTTAAAGTATTACAAAAAACATGGAACTTTAGAATATGTAAAAACATGGTTTTTGAACGAAAAATTTTATAAATTAACAACACAGCATTATATTGCTACACATAATTCGTATTTGCAATACTTGCTAGATTATGGAATATTAGGCTTTGCATTTTTTATTTTAGTTTTAGTTCAAAATATGGTAATGTTGTTTAAAGTAAAATTTTATAAAAATAAAAAGGATTCTAAATACATAGCTTTTGAAATAGCGACAAAAGCTTCGTTGATAGCTTGGTTAATACAAGGGATGACAGATGATAATTTGAATAATAAACATATGATAATAACTTTAACAATATTATTTGTATTTAGTTGCTATTTATACAAATGCTGTGAAAAAAAAGAAAAAATTATAAAGTGAGGAACAATATGAAAGTATTGGTATTACATGGTCATTTGAGCATGGGAGGAGAAGAGAGAGTTTTACTAAATGTATTAAAAAATTTGGTTGAATTAAATTATGATGTTGATTTGCTTATAACTTGGGATCATAGGGGAAATAATTTATTTGAAAATGAAATTCCTAAAAAGGTGAATTATGAATTTTTATTTAAAAATTATGACGGAAAAAGTAAAATTATTAAAGAAATTTTTAGGTTACGGGCAAAAACGACATATTTAAAAAAAGTGGAAAAGAGAATAAAAGAAAAAAAATATGATATTGTTATAGATTATTCTTCAAATTTATTGAAATATAATAATTTTGATATAAAAGTGCCTGTATTTGCCTGGATTCACTTCTCGCTTACTTTTGGAGAAAAACTAAGTGCAGACAAAATAGAAAAATATAAAAAACAATATAAAAAATATGATAAGATACTGGCAATCTGTGATACAATGAGAGATGAATTTGTGGAAATTTTAGGAATGGATAAAACTAAAGTGGAATTAGTTTATAATCCAATCAATCTTGAAAGAATCAAAGAAAAGGCAGAGAATCTAAATCCTGACTATGAAAAATACTTAAAAGAGGATTATTTTTTACAAGTATCACGGTTGACACAGCAAAAGCAGCCTGAACATCTAGTTGATATTTATTATAAATTAAAGCAACGAGGAATAAAGGAGAAACTTTATTTTATTGGAAACGGAGAAAAAGTAGAATTGATTAAGCAGAAAATTAAGCAATATAATTTGGAAAATGATGTAATCTTGCTTGGACAAATTGAAAACCCATATCCGTTTTTTAAAAATGCAAAATTATTTGTACATACTGCAAAATATGAAGGATTGCCGACTGTACTGCTGGAAAGCCTTGCTTTTGGAACGCCTGTTGTGGCCTATGACTGTCCTACAGGTCCAAAGGATATATTGGGGGAAAATAGTGAATACGGTGAACTGATTCCGTTAAATGATAAAGACATGTTTGTGGAAAAAGTTTATGAATTAATGAATAATAATAAAAAATATGAAAATTATAAAAAGCTGTCATTTGTGAGAGCAAATGATTTTTCAATGGAAAGTAATAAAATAAAACTAAAGGAATTAATTGAAAATATAAATTCCTAAAAAAAATAAATAGTTATTTAGAAGAATGTAAAGAAAGGTTACATAATGAGTATAGTAAATGGAATAAAATCTAAAATAATAATATGGCTATTTGGTACTAAAAAAAAGTATAAAGACATCGATTTAAAAAGAGTAAATACTATATTGCTTAATCCAAAGGATTCTATTGGGGATACGTTAATGTCTTTTTGTTATGCAAGGCAACTAAAAAAAATGTATCCTAGTGCAAAATTGGGAATTATAGTGACAGACAGAAATATGGAATTTACAAAACTGTGTAATGAAAATGAAAAAATAATTGATAGTATTGTAAAACGTAAGGATGTGCTTAAAAATCGTAAAAAGTGGGATTTATTATTGGATTTTTTGAGCAAGGAAAATACGAAGCGTATGATTTGGAAAAAAATATTAAGTCCAAAAATTACAATGATTTTTGGAGAAAGTGATGAGAAGCATTACTATAACAGAAAAAATTTAAAAAATTATGATTTTGACTGTACTCCACCAATCGAAACTCATATTATTGATTATCTTATAAATTCTGAATTTTCAAAATATTTTAAGATAAAAAATGAAAAGCCACACATAGAAATTTTAGAAAAAGACATTGTTAAAATGGAAAAATTTTGGAAATCTGATTCTGAAAAATTTGATTCAAAAATAAAAATTTTATTAGTTCCCCAAGGTAGCGATAGAGAAATGAAAGCTAAAGAGGTTGCCGAACTATTAAATAGCATTGAAAAAGAAATAAGAAAAAAAGTCAAGATTATCATGGGGAAAACAGCAGGAAGTGAAGAATATTACAAAAATTTGATGAGATATGTAAATACAGATTTGGATATTACTTTATCTGAAAAATTTAATATTAGGGAATATGTATTTTTTATGGCATTGGCTGATTTAGTAATAGGAGTTGATGGCGGTGCAATTCATATAGCTTCTTCGTTGAATAAACCTTTGCTGAGTTTCTATGCAAACGATAAATATAACTTATGTAGATGGTCACCAAAAACAACTGCTGATAGCTTGCAGGTAATTTCAAAGATACAAGGAAGCCATAATCAAACTTATAATTTTTCATTGTCAGAACCGATAGAATGGCTGAATAATAAGATAAATGAAATAAAAAAATTTAAGGGAAATTAATGGGATTATATGTTACCCTTGAATTAACGTAAATAACTGTAGTTATATAAGGAATAAAAATATAATGAGTAAAATAAACTGGAAATTTTACAGACCATACAGGGATAAGCTAATTGATAAAAAAAATGAAATTTTGAGCCGTATATTTGATAAAAATAAAAAAGATATTAATTTAGTACCTTCAAAAATAAAACGTATTTTATTTTTAAGAACAGATGGTAAAATTGGTGATTATATAACAAGTTCATTTATTTTTAGAGAGATAAAGAAAAATTACCCTAATATACAAATTGATGTTGTTGCCGATAAGTCTTTGGAAAATTTATTAAAACTAAACCCCAATATAGATAAATATTATATTCTTAATAGAAAAAAAATGCATGAGTGGAGAAATATCGTAAAAGTGTTGAGAAAAAATAAATATGATGTATTATTTGATTCAACTGAAGGATTAAAGTATAAGCAGGTTTATCTTTTGAACAGGGTAAATGCCATTGTAAATGTTGGATATAATAAAGATGACTATAAGATATATAACAAAAATATAAAACAGAATAACACTTTAAAAATGATTCAAATTTATAGACAGATGATGAAAAGTGTAAATGTTGAAATAAAAGACACAAAATATGACGTTCCTATTTCTGAAGAATCTAAAAAAAATGTAGCTAAATTTCTTGAAGAAAATAACGTGAAAGATAAAATAATAGCATTAAACTTTTTTGGAGCATCAAGAGGAAGAAAGATAAACGAGGAAAATGCGCTTATTATAATAAAAAGGTTGGGAGAAATGTATAAAGATTATACAATTATAATTCTAGATTCACCAAATGACAGGGAAACAATATATAATATCCTAAAAAAAACAGATAATAAAAATGTTTTATTTTTTGAAAAATCTAAAACAATCCTGGATTCTATATCAATAATTAATAGCAGTGATTTAGTAGTATCGCTTGATACTTCGATTTTACATATTGCCGAAGGATTGAATAAGAAAATAATGGCTTTTTATGGACCAAAAATCAATAAAAATAAATGGCGAATAAAAGAAGAAGAAAATATACTGATCGATTATACTGAAAGCCGAATTAATGATGTGGATTTTGAAAAAGTATTTGATAAGTTAAGTTATGAAAATAATCTATCTGCTATTTAGGAATTTAAAATATGAAATGGGAGAAATACTTATGAAACTATCTGTAGGAATAATAACTTTTAATGAGGAAAACAGAATTGGGAAAACTTTGGATTCGGTAAGAGAAATAGCTGACGAAATAATAGTTGTAGACAGCGGAAGTAACGACAGAACTGTGGAAATTGCACTTGCGAAGGGAGCAAAAGTTTTTGTGGAAAAGTGGAAAGGATATGGACCGCAAAAAAATTCTGTTTTAAAAAAATGTAAGGGTGAATGGATTTTATTAATAGATGCTGACGAAGTAATATCGCCACAGCTGAAAGCAAAAATAAAATCAATTATAAACAGTGAAAATCCATCAAGTGATGTTTACAAAATTAAACTGCGAAATATAGCTTTTAAAAAAGAAATAAAATTTGGCGGATGGGATGACTATGTAATCAGGTTATGGAAAAATGGAAAAGTAAAAATAAATAGCCGTGAAGTTCATGAACAATATCAAACTGACAGTCAAATAAAAAAAATAAAGGAAATGATAATCCATTATACTTACGATAGCATAGAGGAGTTTCTTGAAAAATTAAATAGATATACTTCACAAAGTGCTAAAGAATATATAAAAAAAGGTAAAAATCCAAGTTTTATAAAAATATATTCCAAAATGCTATTCAGGTTTATAAAGATGTATATTTTGCAATTGGGGTTTCTAGATGGCTATGAAGGGTATTTGCTTGCTAAATATAGCTCCATCTATACGATGACAAAATATACAAAATTACGTGAAGAATATTATAATAACTTAGGAAATGATACTTCCCTTGTTATTACTACATACAACTGGCCAAAAGCTTTGGAAGCTTGTTTAAACAGTGCATTAGATCAAACTGTTACACCAAAGGAAATTATAATTGCTGATGATGGCTCAAAGCAGGAAACAATAGATTTAGTAAAAAGATTTCAGCAAAGTTATCCTCAAAGCAATATTATCCATTCGTGGCAGGAAGATAAGGGATTTCGGGCTGGAATGTCTAGAAATAGGGCGATAAGCAAGGCAACGGGTAATTATATAATAATAATTGATGGCGATTTGATATTAAATAGGCATTTTGTTGAAGACCATATAAAAAATATGGAAAGAGGTTGTTTTATTCAAGGTTCACGAGTTATAACTTCACCATCTGTGGCAAAGGAAATAATGGAAGGCAAAAAAATAAATCTTTTTACAAAAGGACTTAAAAACAATATGAATATGGTAAGAAGTAAACTTCTTTCAAAAATTTTTACAAAAGTAGATAGAAATTTACGTGGAGTAAGATCTTGCAACATGTCCTTCTTTAAAGATGATTTAATTAGAGTAAATGGTTTTGAGGAAGAAATAGAAGGTTGGGGAAGAGAGGATAGTGAACTTGCCGTAAGGCTGTTTAATATTGGATGTAAAAAGAAAAAACTCAAGTTTGAGGCTTTGACTTGCCATTTATATCATAATGAAAATGATAGAAGCAGGTTGAAAAAAAATGATGAATATTTGGCAAAGGCAATAGAAAATAAAAAAACAAAAGCTAAGAAAGGGCTTGATAGATATGAAAGAAGTAACGCTGGTAATAACTAGCTGCGGAAGATTCGATTTGCTGGAAGAAACGCTTGACAGCTTTTTTGAATGCAATACTTATCCAATTAAAAAGATAATAATTACAGAAGACAGTACTGAAGGGAAAAAATTGGAGAGATTAATTTCAAAATATAACGATAAAAATAATAATTTCAAGCTTATAGTTAATGAAACACGGCTGGGGCAATTAAAGTCAATTGATAAGGCTTACCGTGAGGTTGATACTAAGTATATTTTTCACTGTGAAGATGACTGGAAATTTTTGAAAAAAGGTTTTATTGAAAAATCAATGGAACTGATGGAGGAAGATGAAAAAATTCTAGTTGTTGGACTACGTGATAAAAAAGATTTTGCAAAAGATTTTTTTTATGACGAAGACTATATTTCAAAAAATGGCGAAAAATATTATAGTGTAAAAGGTGAAATATTTACTTATAATCCAGCCCTAAGAAGAAAAAAAGATATGGACTTGTTTGGACTTCACGAAAAATTAGAAAATCAGAGATATGAAGAAGTTTTGTCTGATTTTTATAAAGAACATGGGTTTAAAACAGTATTTTTTAAGGAACCATATGTAACACATATTGGAAATAAAAGACATGTTCATTTTAGTAAAAATCGTAAAAATACTGTATTAAGATTTAAAATTGATAGATTGATAAAAAAAATCAGAGCAAAAATCTTAAAACTGAAAGGAAAGTTATAATTATATTTTAAT
>NZ_CALHQO010000277.1:0-2429 GCF_938036635.1 uncultured Leptotrichia sp. | reverse complement strand
TTATATACTTTACTAATATAGGTATGGATTCGAAATCGGCATTTTTGAGTATGGCCGCATAGATACTCTTAACATCCTCCAACAAAGGAGCCTTGTCTATGCCATACAAATCCTTAATACTCTTATACTTATCTTGTAAATACTGAGTGGTATTGGTTTGCACTCTCACCACCTTCTCGGCATATTCACGCATGGTAATAGGGCGGTATTCCTCAAAGAATAGGTTCAAAGCCTCGGAGATTCCCATAATAGAAACGGCACTAGTGGTAACTTGAGGAAAGGGTTGAGAGAAATAGAAACTACGTTCCAACTTCTTGACACTCATAAGCTTGTCCAAGTCGGTTATCTTCTTCAAAATTACATTGTCCTCGTCCTGTGTCCAACCGAGATAGTAGAAGATAGGCGTCTTGAAGGAAGCCAATTGTTCTGGGATAGAGTTGGTTATCTTCTCGGTCATATTAGGAGAGAGAGATATATAAGCGTTGAAAAGGGAATTTTCCTTGAGCAGATAGTAGTTGATAAAGTTAGCCCCTTCGCCATCGGCAATAATTCCTTTGAAACCATTGGTAGCATATTTGCTTTGTACATGTGGGATTACCACTTGTCCTACGAACTCAAAGAAAACAGCTGTATCGTTAAAAGGCACTCCTGTTTCCTGTGGTATAGTCACATCGTCCTCCTGATTGTATATCCCCACAATAATAGAGGGAGGCACCTCACCTGTACGGGCGAAATAGCGTAGGCTTGTTACCGTAGGCTCCAGTATTCGGCTGGCATTGAGCACTACAAAGAGTGGGTATTTTTGTCGTTTGTCATAGCCATCGGGTAGTACGACAGTTACTTTACGAGTACCATCCATATCCTTGGAACCCAAGTTTTCGGAGGTTATTTGTGCTCCCATACGAGCAGAGAGAAGCACCAAAAGCGTTAGTAATAGCTTTTTCATCTTATAAAAGTTTATAGGTTTCAAAATAAAAATAATACTATAATTAAATTAGGAGGAAATTTATGTCTTTAATAGGAAAAAAAATTGAAAATTTTACAGCTCAAGCTTATCAAAATGAAGAATTTAGAGAAGTTAACTTTGAAAAGGATTTTTTAGGAAAATGGAATGTTGTAGTCTTCTATCCAGCTGACTTTACATTCGTATGTCCTACAGAATTGGAAGATTTAGAAGATCACAGGGAAGAATTGGAAAAATTAGGATTTAATGTTTATTCAGTAAGTACAGATACTCACTTTACTCACAAAGCATGGCATGACCATTCTGAAGCAATTGGAAAAGTAAAATATACAATGATTGGAGATCCTACAAAAGCTATTTCAAGAGAATTTGAAGTATTAAACGAAGAAACTGGATTAGCTTACAGAGGAACATTTGTTATAAATCCTGAAGGAAAAATCGTTGCTTATGAAGTAAATGATGAAGGAATCGGAAGAGATGCCTCAGAATTAGTAAGAAGAGCGAAAGCTGCTAAATTTGTTGCTGATAATCCAGGATTAGTTTGTCCTGCAAAATGGAAAGAAGGAGAAGCTACATTAAAACCAGGATTAGACTTAGTAGGTAAAATCTAATAGTTTTTAGGTTTAGTAAATTTATAGAATGAACTATTTAGAAAGGAGAAAATATGGCTTTACTGGATAGCAATATTGTAGAACAGTTAAAGGGTTATTTTGACAATATTAAGGGAAATATTGAATTAGTATCATTTCTTGACGATAGCGAAAAATCAAATGAACTAGACAGCTTCTTAAAGGAAGTTGATGTAATTTCTGAAAAAGTAAATTATATAAAAAAATCATTTGAAAATGATAAGGCTGATTTAGAAAAAGCAAATATTACACGTCCAATATCTTTTACAATTTTAAAAGATGGAGAAAATACTGGAATTAATTTTTCGGGAATTCCTGGAGGACATGAATTTAACAGTTTTATTCTAGCGATTCTAGGACTTGCAGGATTAGGTAAAAAGCTGGAAGGAGAGCAGCTTTCAAAAGTTGAATCAATCAATAAACCTGTAAATATCGAAACATTTATTTCATTATCTTGTACACATTGTCCAGATGTTGTTCAAGCTTTAAATTTAATTTCAACAAATAATAAAAACATTACAACAACTATGGTTGATAGCGCTGTATTCTTTGAAGAAGCAAAAGAAAAAGATATTCAAGCAGTACCAGTTGTATTTATAAATGGAGAGCAAAAATCAGTTGGTGCAAAAACTATGGAAGAATTAATAAATCTTGTTATTAATGCTTAATTACATAAAGTGAAAATTGATTTATCTAAAAAAATAAATATTTTAAGAAAAAACTTGTGAAATAAAAAATAGAATTTGTACTTCTAAACTTGTAAAACGAAAAAGTTTAGAGGTACTTTTTTAGTTTATAACAGATTTTGCTTAAAAAGTAAAAATTATATTTTAATT
>NZ_CALHQO010000276.1:0-1203 GCF_938036635.1 uncultured Leptotrichia sp. | reverse complement strand
CTACGCCCACCTGCTGCGCGAGCACGCCTACTCCCGTCCGCGCCGTCCGCTCATCTTAATAGTTCCATCATTCGTGATAGTTTTTCCATCCGACAGCATTCCGACTGATTTTGAGTCATTTGCTGTATTTTTAAGATGAATAGTTCCGAGATTTTGAAGTACAGACTTGACTGTTCCGTAAATTCCTACAGATGTTTTTCCTTCCAGCTCTATTTTACCTGCAGCCGCATTAGTAACTTTAGACTGTTTCGCCATTATCCCAATTGCTCCGTCAGCATTTGATGTTGAGACAATATCCTTTTCATTCGTAACAACAATTTTGTTGTCATCCCCAGTTTCATTCTGAGCATAAATCCCAATTGAATCCTTTATGCTGATTTCTATCTTGTCTTTATTTTCTACGGTTAAACTTCCTGCAGCTCCTGCTTTTAGCTGGGCATAGATTCCCACTCCTTGAGTTTCAGTACCTGGAGAAGATGCTGTCCCTACATTTATAGTTCCCGAATTTTCAATTTTGTTTGTTTTTGAAAATACACCATAAATTCCTGCCGATTTTCCTTTTTCAGTACTTATAGTTCCTCCTGAAGCATTTGTAACTTGGCTGTCATCTGCATAAACTCCGGCTGATTCAGTTTCCTTGGCAGTTATTGTACCTTCATTCTTAATCGTAGATTCATTAGCTCCATAAATTCCTGCCGATTTTTCTTTCTCCGTAGTTATAGTTCCTCCTGAAGCATTTTCTATCGTACTTTTATCTCCAAGCATCCCTACAGAGGATTCTCCTTTTGTCTCAATTGTACCTTTATTTTTCAATGTAGAATTTTCTATTCCATAAATCCCAATTGATTTTTTCTCTCCCACAGTAATTGTCCCTGAGGATTCATTCGTTCCTGTAGATGCCTTTAAATAAATACCTACAGCTTCCTCAGTTGCTGTCATATCAATTGTACCTTCATTTTTTATATTGGCTCCACTTAGTCCTGAAACTGTAGTCTTCAAATTAGATTTAATCGTTTTTCCGCTGTTAATTGTGGCAGTACCCTGATTAGATACTAAAAACTGGGCTGTTTTATCAACATTTGAATATGTTGTCATGTCAATATCATCATCAACTTTTACTTTCGATCCTGTATCTCCATAAAGAAGTGTTGATTTAGCACCCATTTTAAGCACAGTCAAGTTAGATAAAGTTCCAGAACTTAT
>NZ_CALHQO010000275.1:0-2089 GCF_938036635.1 uncultured Leptotrichia sp. | reverse complement strand
TATGGAAGTAAAGCACATATACATTTATTTTAATAGAATAAGAAATAGCTGATGGAATTTTGAATAGTTAAATACAGACAGAGGTGAAAAAATGAAAAATAAAAAAATAAATCTAGCTATGATGGCAGGAATGATTTTAATGAGTATGGGATGTGAAGCAAAGGGGAAAGCTTCCCAAAGCAGCATTTCAGGAAAATATAATGTGGAAACGCTGACTACAAAAGGGCAGACTGTAAAGGTGGCAGGTCAGGAATGTTTTGAAGATTCATACTTTGAAATAAAAGGAAATATTGCCTATATAAGCCTTAACAATGTAGTTAACGGGAACTGTATAACAAAGGCAGGAACCTATGATATGCAAAGTAAGGGCAACGGGAGATACATTCTTGTAGGAAATGGCAAGGAATCAGATGAAATTATTGTAAAAAATGGAAAAGTGCAGTATAATCAGGATACAGGAATTTCAATGACATTTTCCAAAGATGTGGCATCTGCTCCAGAAAATATGGAAGAATAGTTTATTTTTTGATTAAAAAGTTAAAAAAATACAGTATTTCTCAGTACAAATGAGAAAATTTATTATTAGAAAAATCAGGAGGAATCATGAAAAGATTTATATCATTTATTTTACTGGCAATTATGTTTATAACAAGCTGTGGAATTAGCGAGAGTTCTGAAAATGATGATAAAAAGGCAGTAGCATCGGCTTTTGAAGATTATATCAATGCAGCAAAAAATGAAGATACAAAAAAAGTTAGTGAATATCATTTAATGTGGTTTAATATCTGGCGTACTTCACAAGAAAGTTATAAATATCTTACTTATAAAATAAATAAAATTGAACTAACAAAGCAGAAAAATGGAAACGGAAGGGATATAAAACTGGCTTATGTAAATGTTTCATTAAAATATCCCGATTTAAACTATACAATGTCTAAATTTTATAAAAACAAAGACTTTAATTCGTTGGTAAGAGGAAAAAGCAGATCTACACAGCTAGAAATAATAGAACAGGAAATCTCTTCTTTTTTGAAAAATGAATTAAAGAAAAATGACACAAAATATATCGAAAAAGAAATGATTGTAAAATTTGAGTACTTCTATCCGCTTAAAAAATGGAAAATTCCTTATGATGAGAATATAGAGTTTATAAATATTCTTTCACTTGACAGCTATAAAATAAAAGGAATGGATAAAACCATAGGAGAAATTGTAAGAACGCCGGGAAATGATGATGATAGAAAACTTTTAATCAGTGAAAAAGAGGAAAAAATAAGAAATAAAACAGCAAAAATTGATGATTATAAACTGCTTCTAATACTTTACTCACCGGTAAAAAATCCTGATAACATCAATTTTAAAAGAATATCGCAAAAATTAATAGAAAATTTCCCTGATTATCCAGAAGGATACCGTATTATGACAGATTTCCTTTATCATAATTATCCTGATAATTATTCAGAAATATTAAATTATGCACAAAAAGGAATTGAAGCATATAAAAATGTCGATACAAAAAAATATCCGGAATTTGTTTATGAAAATAGCAGAAATCATCCGATGAATGAACTGTTCAGAATTATAATAGATGTTTATCTGAAAAAAGGCGAAAAAGAAAAAGCACTGGATGTATTCAATAAAAACAAAAAAATTATTAAATACTGGATGCCTCCTGCAAATTATGTACAACTTGCAAAAAGGCTGGGAGTAATATGGTAGAATTTATAAATTTTCACAAATAACTAAAAATTACAATGATAGGAGCTGATTTATTATGAAAAAAATTATTTTTGCATTTTTAATATTAGGAAGTGTTTACAGTTTTGCAGCACAAAAAACTTTACGGACAGTAGAAAAATGTCGTGTGACTTCAAGAGGTATAACAAAAGATGGTAAAAGATTCGCAAACTGCATTAGCCTTCAGTCAGGAAAAACATTTAATTTTACAGGACTTGTTGACCAGACTTATTATAAATTCTCAAAAGGAACAATATTTAAAGTATATTTCTATGGAAATGGGAACAGAAATTTGACTTTGGAAACTTTTGACTACATTCAGTAATTGGTTTATAAAAATAAATTTTTTTAC
>NZ_CALHQO010000274.1:0-1877 GCF_938036635.1 uncultured Leptotrichia sp. | reverse complement strand
TTCTGCTCTTAAAATACGTTTTCCTAGGCTAATTTCTATTGCCTTGTTTTCTTTTAAAAAATTAACTTCCTCTTGGGTAATCCCACCTTCTGGACCAATTATGTATAAAATATTTTCATCTTCTTTTTTTATTATTTCTGGCAAAGATTTTGATTCATCGCTATTTTCATAAGCAAATATTATTTTATCGTATTTAGAATATTCAATTTCTGCAAGTTTTTTCACAGGCATAATTTCAGTAAATTTTATTCCTCTGCACTGTTTTAGTGTTTCTCTTACAACTATGTCCCATTTTTCTTTTTTTTCATTAATTTTTACAACAACTCGTTCAGTTTTTAACGGAATTATGCTATTTACACCTATTTCCGTCAGTTTTTGTATTGCCAGATTCATTTTATCATTTTTCAAAATTCCCATTGCAACATCAATATTTACATTTAAAGAGTAGCTGTCTTCTTTTTTTTCCAATATTTTTACAACAACTTCTTTTTTGGAGATTGCAATAATTTTTGTAAAATACTCATATTCACCATCAATTATCCTTAATTTATCGCCCATATTTAGACGATAAACGTTTTGGATATGATTACAGTCTGATTTATCTTTTATCAGAATCTTTCCATTATTTTCATCAATATTTTCTTTTTCCGCTATTACTGTCAACAACAGTTTTTCACCTCATTTTTTTACTTTTTATCATATTTTAGCCCTATCTACATAAAAATTTTAAAGATTTGAGCAGACAAAAATAATCATAAATTTTAAGTCTTGTTTCAAAATAATATTATCACATTTTATTCTTTTTCACTAAATATTTTTTCAATTCCTAAATGCTTATAGCCAAATTCGGTTACAACTCTACCACGTGGTGTTCTTTTTATAAACCCTATTTTTACCAAATATGGCTCATAAACTTCTTCTATCGTTCGTCTGTCTTCCCCAAGTAAAAGTGACAATGTTTCAATTCCAACAGGTCCTCCATTATACACATTTATAATTGAAAGCAGAATATTTCTATCTAATTCATCAAGTCCGTTATCATCTACTCCCAAAAGCCTCAAAATACCATCAACGCTTTCTTTTTCCAAAACACCCGAACCTTCCACCAATGCAAAGTCCCTTGCTCTTTTTAAAAGCCTGTTTGCAATTCTAGGAGTTCCTCTGCTTCTTTTAGCGATTTCTGTAATTCCTTTTTCGTCATACGAAATATTAAGAATATTTGCTCCTCTTCGTATAATTTCTTTCAATTCTTCTAATTGATAGTACTCCATCCTATGAGTAACTCCAAATCTGTCTCTAAGCGGTGTACTTAACTGCCCTGCTCTCGTAGTTGCTCCAATTAATGTAAATTGTGGCAATTCTACACGGATACTTCTTGCAGACGGCCCTTTTCCAATAAGAATATCCAGTTCCCCATCTTCCATCGCAGGATACAAAATTTCCTCTACCGATGTATTCAATCTATGAATCTCATCAATAAACAAAATATCATTTTCCTCCAAAGAAGTCAAAATAGCCGCTAAATCTCCCGCTTTCTCCAGTACAGGTCCTGTCGTTATCTTCAAGTTCACTCCCATTTCTGTGGCAATAACTCCTGCAAGCGTAGTTTTTCCCAATCCTGGAGGTCCGTACAATAAAATATGATCAAGCGATTCATTTCTCATTTTAGCAGCTTTTATAAATATATTCATTTTTTCTTTCAAATCTTGCTGACCAATATATTCCTTAAAAGTTTTTGGCCGTAAACTTCTTTGAATATTGTCCTCTCCTAATTCCTTAGGTTCCAATATTCTCTCTTCATTCATTCTTTCTCCTCGATATTTCTTCTTTATTTCTTTATCTAAACTTTCTCTATTTCATAAATTAATTCTTTAAAT
>NZ_CALHQO010000273.1:0-2219 GCF_938036635.1 uncultured Leptotrichia sp. | reverse complement strand
AAATTAGTTTTTAAAAAAATTTGGTAAAATGTCGCAATTAATATTGCAATTTATGATTAATTTAAGTTTGTAATTTTCTACTCATATTTTGTAAGGAAAAAAAACTTGACAACTTGTCAAAATTTTAGTATAATCATAACATACTTAAAATAATAAATTTTCAAGTTATTAAATAAATGGAGGTAAAATTTAATGTTAAAATTAAGATTAACTAGATTAGGAAGAAAAAAAGTTCCTTTTTATAGAATAGCAGCTATGGAAGCTTTATCAAAAAGAGATGGAAAAGCAGTTGCTTACTTAGGAACATTCAATCCACTTGCTGAAGAAGGAAAACAAGTAGTATTAAAAGAGGAAGAAATCTTAAAATACTTATCACACGGAGCTCAACCAACTGAAACTGTTAAAAGCATTTTAACAAAAGCAGGAATCTGGGCAAAATTCCAAGAAACTAAGAAAAAATAGTTATTTATAAAAAGGCACTTGTAATGGTGTCTTTTTGTTTACCTAAATTTAAGAAAATTTATTATAAATTTTGAATTATACACTATTTCATAAGAGGGAATCCTTCTTGTTGTTAAATATTATTTTTTAATAAGGTATAATGCTAAAGTGAAAGGAAAAATTAGATAATGAAAATAGATGAAGTTTTGGAAAAAATTTTTAATATGAGAACAATTGATAAGAGGATAACTGATGAATCTTTAAATCAAAATAATGAAAAACTGAAAAAAATATATGAGTTACTGGGAGAGCCGTGTAAAAATAAGAAGATTATTCATATTGCAGGAACGAATGGGAAAGGTTCGACAGCCACATTTTTAGAGAGTATTTTTTTCGCAGCGGGATATTCTGTTGCAAAGTTTACTTCGCCACATATTTTACGGTTTAATGAGAGAATTTTGGTGGATAAAGAGATGATTTCTGATGAGGATGTTGTGAAGTATTATGAAGCTGTTATGGATATTTTGGAAAAAAATTTGTTGCAGATAAATTTTTTTGAGATAACGACTTTTATGGCTTTACTTTATTTTGAGGCAAAAAATCCTGATTTTATATTTCTGGAAACTGGTCTTGGCGGAAGATATGACGCTACAAATGTTGTAAATTCGACAATTGCGGTTATAACAAATGTGAGTTTTGATCATGTCAGTCTTTTGGGAAATTCACTTGACAAAATTGCAGACAGGAAAGCTGGTATTATAAATAACGGACAGTTGTGCATTTACGCCCAGAATTTAGTCGAATTGGAGAATGCTGTAAAAAAGGAAACTGATAATTCGGTAAACGTCTTGAAAAAGTATGAGAATTTACAAATCGAACTGGATACTCAAAATTATAAGACAATTGTGAAAATTTTTGAAAGTGAAACTTTGGAAAAATTTGGAAATATTGAAGATAAAAAAAATAAACATAATCTAGAAAAAATATTTATATTGCCACTTTTTGGAAAATTTCAGGCAAATAATTTTTTGATTGCTTATGAAATTGCTAAAATTTATGGTATCAGTGATGAAATTATTCAGAAAGGGCTTGATGAAATTTCGCTGGCTGGACGGTTTGAGATTTTTTCACAAAATCCAGCTACAATACTGGATGTGGCTCATAATGATGATTCTGTACGAGTTCTTGTAGAAAATTTGAATGAACTTTTTAAAAATGATGAAGTAATTTTTATTCTTTCTATACTTGGAACAAAGGATATTGCAAATATTTTTGAGAAAATTTTGGAAAAAAATTACAAAATTTTTATAACTTCTCTAAAAGACGTTACTTACGGACTTTCTGCCAATGAAATAAAGAAAAATCTGGAAAATGCAAATATTTTGACAAATAATATTATTTTTGAAGACAATATTTTAGATGCCTATAATCAGGCAAAAGAAATGATTTTGGAAAAGAATAGCCGGTATAAGGCGATAGTAGTTTGTGGCTCTTTTTATGAAATTGCGAAATTTAAGAAGCTGTTTGGCAAAAGGAATGAGCATTTTTAACAGTAGAAAAGGGAATTAGTAGAATGTTTATATAGAATTGTTTTACACGACATTGAAAAATAAACACACAATGAAAGATTTGAAAAGTTAAATGCGAGAATGTACGAATATGTAGAAATATGATATAATAATAGCAAAAAACATAATAAAATAGGGACTTGTAATCCTAAATGAAGTTGTTGAATAGATATATAGATTTTAAAGTAATTACAAGAAAGTCTTTTAATT
>NZ_CALHQO010000272.1:0-3583 GCF_938036635.1 uncultured Leptotrichia sp. | reverse complement strand
TATTTTAAGGTATGAAGGGACAAGCCAGAATGGAAAATGGGAAATTCAGGAAGAAAATTTAAAATATTTTTTAAAATAAAAACTTCTTTGAAAAATTATTGAATAAAAATCTTTTATAGCCCTTGACAAAAGGGCTATTTTAGTATAGAATATTTAGGTTAGAACTCATAACTAAATTTTGAAAAATATATTATTTACTAAAATAATGTGTTTTGAAGTGAATTTTAGAGTAAATCGACATACTTAAAATAAGTATGCAGTTATGTTTGATAAAGTGATTTGCAAGAAAAGCAAAAAAAATTAAAAACTTTGTCAAATGCAGCTTTATCAAATGTAGATTGAAGAAATGAGCTTTATAAAAAGTTTTAGTTTTGAAAAATAACGCGAGAATTAAATATATAAATCAAAGAAATTTGAGAGGAGGAAAACAGATGCCTACTATTAATCAATTAGTAAGATTTGGTAGAAGTACAACTGAGAAAAAGAAAAAATCGCCTGCATTGAAAGGTAATCCACAAAAAAGAGGGGTTTGTGTAAGAGTATATACAACTACACCTAAAAAACCTAACTCAGCCTTAAGAAAGGTAGCAAGGGTTAAATTAGTAAATGGAATCGAAGTTACTGCTTATATTCCAGGAATCGGACACAACTTACAAGAACATAGTATCGTTCTTTTAAGAGGAGGAAGAACAAAAGATTTGCCGGGGGTTAGATATAAAATAATCAGAGGAGCATTGGATACAGCAGGAGTTGTAAACAGAAAACAAGGTAGATCAAGATACGGAGCGAAAAAAGGGTAATTAAATTTTAAAAAAGTAAGGAGGACAATTAAGTGTCAAGAAGAAGAAGAGCGGAAAGAAGAGATGTATTACCAGATTCTCAATTTAACGATAAAGTAGTAACTAAGTTCATTAATGGATTAATGAAAGATGGGAAAAAATCATTAGCTGAAAATATTTTTTATACAGCATTGCAACAAATAACTGAAGAAACTCAAGAAGAAGGAATTGAAGTTTTCAGAAGAGCAATGGAAAATGTAAGACCTCAATTAGAAGTAAGATCTAGAAGAATCGGAGGAGCAACTTACCAAGTACCAGTTGAAGTAAGAAAAGAAAGACAGCAAACATTAGCAATTAGATGGTTAGTTAGATATACAAGAGAAAGAAAAGAATATGGAATGGTTGCTAAACTTAAAAAAGAATTAATTGCAGCTGCCAACAATGAAGGTGGATCAATTAAGAAAAAAGAAGATACATATAAAATGGCTGAAGCAAACAGAGCGTTCGCACATTACAAATGGTAATCTTATTTGTTTGAAGAAATTTATTAAGTATTCAAAAAAAGTTATATTTTTACAAAATTCGTTTTTTCAGAACTGGATTTATAAAAATATTGTTTCAAATTTCAAATATACTTCTTAAATAAGAAGTAGCTTATAAAAATAAGGAGGAAAATTTAAATGGCAAGAAAAGTTGCTTTGAAAGATACTAGAAACATTGGTATCATGGCACATATAGACGCCGGAAAAACAACTACTACTGAAAGAATTTTGTTTTATACAGGTGTAAACCATAAAATCGGAGAAGTTCATGAAGGAGCTGCTACGATGGACTATATGGAACAAGAACAAGAAAGAGGAATCACAATTACATCAGCTGCAACAACAGCATTCTGGAATGGACATAGAATTAACATAATAGATACACCAGGCCACGTTGACTTTACAGTTGAGGTAGAAAGATCATTAAGAGTATTAGATGGAGCGGTTGCGGTATTCTCAGCAGTTGACGGAGTGCAACCTCAATCAGAAACAGTTTGGAGACAAGCTGACAAATATAACGTACCAAGAATGGCTTTCTTTAACAAAATGGATAGAGTCGGAGCAGACTTTAACATGTGTGTAAACGACATTAAAGAAAAATTAGGTGGAAATGGTGTACCAATCCAATTGCCAATTGGTGCAGAAGATAATTTTGAAGGAATTATCGACTTGGTAACAATGAAAGAATACCTATTTAAAGATGAAACTATGGGAGCTGATTATGAAGTTGTTGATATTAGGGCAGAGTTGTTAGATGATGCTCAAACAGCAAGAGAACACATGATTGAATCTGTAGTTGAAACTGATGATGAATTGATGGAAAAATACTTTGGAGGAGAAGAAATCTCTGAAGAAGAAATCAAAAAAGCTTTAAGATCTGCGACAATTGAAGGAACTGTTGTACCTGTATTGTGTGGAACAGCATTCAAAAATAAAGGGATTCAACCATTACTTGATGCAGTAGTTGCCTACATGCCATCACCACTAGATATTAATGATGGAAAAATTAATGGAACTGACCCTAAAACTGAAGAGCCTATTCAAAGAGAAATGGGAGATGATGCTCCGTTCTCAGCATTGGCGTTCAAAATCATTACAGATCCATTTGTTGGAAGATTATCATTCTTTAGAGTTTATTCAGGAGTGCTAGAAAAAGGATCTTATGTATTAAACTCAACAAAAGGTAAAAAAGAAAGAATGGGAAGATTGCTTCAAATGCACGCTAACAAAAGAGAAGAACTTGATGTAGTTTACTCTGGAGATATAGCTGCGGCAGTTGGACTAAAAGATACTACAACAGGAGATACATTGTGTGCTGAAAATGCTCCAATTATCCTTGAAAAAATGGAATTTCCTGATACAGTTATCCAAATTGCGGTAGAGCCAAAAACTAAAGCCGATCAGGAAAAAATGGGAACAGCTCTTTCAAAACTTGCAGAAGAAGATCCAACATTTAAAGTATCAACTAACCAAGAAACTGGACAAACACTTATTGCAGGAATGGGAGAGTTACACTTGGAAATCATCGTAGATAGAATGAAACGTGAATTCAAAGTGGAAGCAAATGTTGGTAAACCACAAGTTGCTTATAGAGAAACAATCAATGGATTAGCAGATATTGAAGAAAAATATGCAAAACAATCTGGAGGACGTGGACAATACGGACATGTTAAGATGAAAGTTGAAGCTAATCACGGAAAAGGTTACGAATTTATTAATGAAATTACTGGAGGAGCTATTCCGAGAGAATATATTCCAGCAGTAGATAAAGGAATTCAAGAAGCGTTAGAAGCAGGAGTTGTCGCAGGATACCCTGTTCAAGATATAAAAGTTACATTGTATGATGGATCTTACCATGAAGTCGATTCATCAGAAATGGCATTTAAAATAGCAGGTTCAATGGCAGTTAAAAAAGGACTTAGAGCTGCTAATCCAGTATTATTGGAACCAATCTTCAAAGTAGAAGTTACTACTCCAGAAGAATACATGGGAGACGTAATTGGAGATTTGAACTCAAGACGTGGACAAGTTTCAGGAATGACTGACAGAAATAATGCAAAAATTATTAGTGCAGAAGTACCTTTATCACAAATGTTCGGTTATGCAACTGACTTGAGATCGAAAACACAAGGAAGAGCATCTTACTCAATGGAATTTGAAAAATATGTAGAAGTTCCAAAAAACATTGCTCAACAAGTAATTGATGAAAGACAAGGAAAATAATAAAAATTTAAAATAACAATAAAAATCTTAAAAAAATTT